>NZ_JAHLRC010000080.1:0-16012 GCF_018919545.1 Citrobacter sp. S46_ASV_140 | reverse complement strand
AATCAGGATCGTCCGCCAGCAGGGTTTTCAGCGGCTGAACGATGTTTTGTTCAGACCAGGCCTCATGCTGCCAGCGGATAAACGTCCCGCCGCCACGACGGCTAATCAGTATGCCTTCACTGACCAGCTTTGCTAACGCCTCGCGCAGCGAGTTACGCGATACGCCGAGCTGTACGGCCAGTTGGCGCTCAGCGGGCAACTTCATGCCCGCCTCCAGCTGTTGTTCTTCAATCAGCGCCCGCACACGAGATGCGACTTCGTCTGACAGGCGTCTGGGCATCACTATCATGGAATCATCCAGGTTAAGACATAGGCCTGCAGCGTGGTAATCACACCCACCATGCAGGTGAAAATCAGGCTGTGTTTCACGGTAAAGCGGAACAGGTCAGACTCTTTCCCCACTAATCCCACTGCCGCACAGGCGATAGCGATAGATTGCGGCGAGATCATCTTGCCGGTCACGCCGCCAGTGGTATTTGCCGCAACCATCAGCACATCCGAAACGCCGATTTGCTGAGCAGCCGTAGCCTGCAGGGCGGCAAACAGTGCGTTTGATGAGGTGTCGGACCCGGTCAGAAATACCCCCAGCCAGCCGAGGAACGGTGAGAAGAAGGTAAACGCGCTGCCGGTGTGTGCCAGGGCCAACGCCAGGGTTGATGAAAGCCCGGAGTAGTTTGAGATAAACGCGAATGCCAGCACCATTCCGATGGAGTAAATAGGTAACGCCAGATCTTTCAGCGTGCTGCCAAAAGTCTGCAGCGCTGCGGACGGCTTCATCTTCAACCAGACGATAGACAGCAGGGCGGCAAACAAAATCGCGGTACCGGTTGCGGAGAACCAGTCAAATTTATACACCGCCGCGTAGGCTGTGGCTTCATGTACGACCGGCGGCATACGGGCAACCAGCTTATCGAGGTACGGAACTGGAATATTGACCACCCAGTGGTACATCGCGCCGCCTGGCGCAAACAGCGCTTTAAACGGCGGTACGCTCCACAGAGTGACGGTGGCGGTCAGGAACAGGAACGGAGACCAGGCGCGGACCACCTGTCCAGCGGTATAGTGGGTGCGAGCCAGCGTCTGATCGACCTGTGAAGCGCCCATATCGCCAAAGCGGAAGATGCGTACCGGCTGCCAGCGTTTCAGGAACAGCGTCAGGCAGACCAGCGAAACCAGAGACGAGATAATGTCTGGCAGTTCTGGCCCGATAAAGTTAGAGCTGAGGTACTGCGCGATAGCAAACGAGCCGCCAGCGACCATCACCGCAGGCCAGGTCTCTTTTACGCCGCGCCAGCCATCCATAATCGCCATAATCCAGAACAACACGATAATGGTCAGGAACGGTAACTGACGGCCCACCATCTGACCAATCTCGAAGCTATCCAGCCCGGTAACCTGACCGGCAACCAGAATCGGAATACCCATTGCGCCAAAAGCGACCGGAGCGGTGTTTACGATCAGACACAAACCTGCCGCGTACAGAGGATTAAAGCCCAGACCAACCAGCAGTGCGGCGGTAATCGCTACCGGAGCGCCAAATCCTGCCGCCCCTTCGAGGAATGCGCCAAAGGAGAAACCGACAATCAGCATTTGCAGACGTTGGTCCGGGGTAATCGAGAGTATTGAGGAGCGGATGATGTCGAACTGCCCGGTTTTCACCGAGATTTTATAGACGAATACCGCGGCGATAATGATCCAGGCAATTGGCCACAAACCATAGAAGAAGCCGTACACCACGGAAGCCAGAGCGTGATCGACCGGCATTTTGTAAAACAGCAGGGCGACCGTCAGAGCGATCACCACCGTCCATGACGCCGCAACATAGCCTTTCAGCTTGAGCTTAATCAGGGCGAAGAAAAAGAACAGGATAGGGAGCGATGCGATCAGACTGGAAAGCCAGATGTTACCGGCCGGGTCGTAGTTCTGTTGCCAGAGATTCATTGCAGGTCTCCTGGGGGCCGCCGACATAATGGAATGAGTCTGTGCTCATCTCCTGGTCACATTATGTGTAAAAGTGGCCCTGCCAATATTGTTGTGTAGGGGTAATGACAATGAATGGTTAATCAAATGTTATTTATTGGCAACGGCATTGTACGCACATTTTAATGAAATGTGAGGTGCTGGTAGGATCTGGCTGAAATTGGTAGGGCCAATTGCGAGGGGAAGGGAAGGACCGGGCAAGCGAATGTTGCCCGGTGGGAGATCAGAACTCGCTCTTCGCGAAGCCCGTCATCTCTTTCAGGCCCATTTCACGGCCAAGCTCGGTCATCGGGTGAACGACGATCAGGCCGCGCACGCTCTTCTTCAGCTTGCCCATGTCGGCCTGTTCTTTTTTGGTGATAGCACGACGGAACGGAAGTTTCGCCAGCTTTTGCGCTTCTTTGCTCAGCTTCTGACCGTGGACGTCACGCAGACGCGCGATCTCGGTTTCCAGCGTTTCTTTCTCTTGCTCCAGCTCGGCATATTTGTCGGCGGCTTCAACCAGGGACAGGTCTGCCTGCTGGTGGCGGATAGCGTCCAGACGATCGCTCAGGCGTTTAATTTCGTTTTTTTCGACTTCTTTCATAGGATAGCTTCTGATAAAAATAGGATGAATATCCTATAGTATGCGCGCAGAGCGGGATTATTCACAACTAATCGAAGATAAATAATCAAATGTTGCAAGTATTATTCAGCTAATGAAAATACTACCATTTTGATTAATAAGGAATTTTAAGTGATAAGGTCGGCCGTAGTGCTTTTTATTGACGGGTTCATAGTGAAGCACGTTTTCCTCAATATAATCGCCCAACCGATCCTAAACTTAAATGAGCAACCGCGCAGGCTGAGCGCGGTTAATACATGGAGGAGGGAAGATTATGGCGAAAATAGGTGAGAACGTTTCGGCCCTTATTGATAAGACGGTCGATTTTATGGCTTCAAGCCAGGCTTTTCGCGAATATCTGAATAAAACACCACCGCGCAACGTTGTCCCTACTGAAATACCGCAGGAGAATGCGCAGCTGTATCTGCAACGTCTGGCGTATTATCGGCAGCTGTATCGACCGCAGCAGGAAGAGAAGTAAGCCTGCAGGGTCTTATTTTTGAAAGGCTTTTTTTAAGCTGATTTTAGAAATCAGCTCGGTCAGGGAAAGTACCATCGTGGAGCGTACCATCTGCTGGTAGCGCTGAATCTGCATTGCGTGCAAACCTGAGTCTGAGGTATCAAACTGCGGTGGCGGCGGGAGTGCCGTCACGCAGTGGAGTTCGCCAAACGGGCCAAGAATTTCGTCGTCGGTGAACGCGTATTCATTACCGTCATGGTTTAACTCTTCCCGCAGCGCCATCAGAAGCTCCGCATCTTCATACTCCGGCCGGCTGAGTACGCCCAGACCGTAAATTAGCTTCAGACGAACGGAAAGATCGCCCAGCGGACCGTCGCCGTCGAGCAGGGGTTCTACGGCATATTTTACCGCATAGTCGTCTTTGCGAAATACCTGAAGCACAAGGATATTCACCGCTTCGGTGAGCAGTTCTACGGCGGTGATGAGGAAGCTGCGTACGGTTTTGCCAGCATTCAGACGCTCAAGCACACGATTTTCAAAGGCCTGCGTTTGTTCCATTATTGCCTGCATATCTGACAATCTGTCATTTGGGCGCAGGCTGACCTGCGCCACATTCTCTATCATTTGGTCGCGTTATATGCGTTAACCGCCTCCGCCACCACATCACTGTTGGCATCCAGACCGGAAACCTGTGCCAGCGCGGCCTGTGGACCTTTTTCGTCAATCAGCGCGGCCAGTTCCTGGGCCTGCGGATCTTCTTCACTGCGATAGTGCATCGCTGCAGCAATACCGGTGACCAGATTCGCGTGCGGCAGGCCATACTCCAGCGTGCCCAGCAGCGGTTTAATCAGACGGTCGCCCGCGCTCAGTTTACGCAGCGGCTGACGACCCACGCGCTCAACGTCATCTTTCAGATACGGGTTTTCAAAGCGACCGAGGATTTTCTGAATGTATGCCGCATGTTTTGCTGCATCAAAGCCATAGCGTTTGATCAGTACCGCGCCGCTCTCTTCCATCGCACCTTTTACCACTGCACGGATTTTCTCGTCGAGAATCGCGTCCCGGATGGTCTGATGACCGGTCAATTTTCCGAGGTACGCGGTTATAGCATGCCCGGTGTTCAGCGTGAAGAGTTTACGTTCGACAAATGCCATCAGGTTATCAGTTAATTCCATTCCCGGGATGTCAGGCAGTTCGCCTTTGAACTGTGTTTTGTCGACAATCCACTCACTGAAGGTTTCGACGGTGACTTCCAGCGGATCGTTGGTCGCAGAAGCCGAAGGGGGAACAATGCGGTCCACGGCGGAATCGACGAAGCCAACATGTTCTTCAACCCAAGATTTGTCTTCATCTGCCAGCGCGTTCATAACGTGGCCTTTCAACTGGGTGGTTCCGCGCACCATGTTTTCACAGGCGATAATATTCAGCGGAGTGGCGATGCCCTGCGCCTTGCGTTTAACCAGCCCTTTGGCGATGGCCGGAGCGATACGCTCAAGCACGACCGGGCCGACGGCGGTAGTGACTAAATCTACCTGGGCAATCAGATCGACAACATCATCGCCGATGCTGCTCACGGCGTTGACGCCGGAAACGGTATCAACCTGCTCGTTTTCACCCACCACATGAACCTGATAGCTATGACGGGCATTCAGGGCATCGAGCACGACCTGGTTTACATCCGCGAACGTCAGTTGTATCCCCGCGTCCGCCAGCAGTTTGCCGATAAAGCCACGACCGATATTACCTGCGCCAAAATGTAATGCTTTCATAGTATTAACCTTCATTAATGTTTTTACCCAAGAGGGCTGGGGTGAGGCGTTTCCCTCAACCTAACCCTCTCCACAAGGGAGAGGATATCGCCTTCATATTTCGAACTGCAGATGCGTTGGCTCTCCTCGCTCACCCCAGTCACGTACTTATGTACGCTCCTGGGATTCGCTGCGTTGCCGCCTTTCTGCAGCTCGAACTATTTTGGAGATACTTAATGGTTAAGCTTTTTTACCTGCCAGCAGTTCCAGAACTTCATCCACGCTGGTGGTATGGGCCAGACGTTCGATCACGGATTCGTCATCCAGAGCGTTGGTCAGGCTGGTGATCACCTGGATATGTTCATTGTTACGTGCGGCGATACCAATGACCAGGCGGGCAATGTCGTCTTCTTCTTCACCGAAGCGCACGCCTTCCGGGTACTGGCAGAACACCACGCCGGTTTTCAGCACGCGGTCTTTGGCTTCAACCGTACCGTGCGGCACTGCGATGGACTCACCGAGGTAAGTCGGGGTCAGTTTTTCGCGGTCCAGCATCGCCTCGACGTATTCTGGCTCAACGTAGCCGCCTTTCACCAGTTGCTCACCGGCAAAGCGAATCGCTTCTTCTTTGTTAGTGGCTTTACGGCCGAGGAAGATATTCTCCGCACCCAGTTTGAACAGGTGGGTATCACCCTCTTCGAAGCTGTCTTTCAGGTGATCGCGGACTTTCTCTTCGTTCACGTTGTGGCGCTGTGCAGCAACCAGACGTTCGGTCAGGCTGGAGTACAGGGCGCTGTCGAGGAAGTTGGTCAGCGAAATGTGCTGCGCCTGAGGCACCTGGCGCATCGCACGTTCGGTCAGGTCACGGTGGGTAATGACCAGATCGACATCCGGCGGCAGATTGTTAATCGCGCTGTTGGTGACGGAAATCTGAGACAGACCGGCATCCTGCACTTTCTTGCGCAGTACGCCCGCACCCATGGCGCTGGAGCCCATACCTGCATCGCAGGCAACGATGATTTTACGCACATGGCTCAGGTCGTTAGTCACGTCGCCAGCCGCCAGCGGAGATGCACCTTTGGATTCCGCTTTCATGTCGTGCATACGACGAGTTGCGGCATCAATGTCATCATCTTCTTTCACTTTGCTGGTTTTCAGCAGAATGGCTGAGACGACAAAGGAGACAGCCATTGCGGCACAGATAGCAGCGATGTTCGCGAAGTAAGCACCCTTCGGCGTCATTGCCAGTACGGCCAGGATAGAACCCGGAGAAGCCGGAGAAACCAGGCCGCCGTTCAGGATAGTCAGGGTAAATACGCCAGTCATACCGCCGAGGATAACGGCCAGGATCAGACGCGGGTTCATCAGCACGTACGGGAAGTAAATTTCGTGGATACCACCCAGGAAGTGGATGATAGCCGCGCCGCCTGCAGACTGCTTAGCGCTGCCGCGACCGAAGAACATGTATGCCAGCAGAACGCCCATACCCGGACCCGGGTTAGCTTCAATCAGGAAGAAGATGGATTTGCCCATCTCATGGGACTGCTGAATACCCAGCGGTGAGAAAATACCGTGGTTGATGGCGTTGTTGAGGAACAGGATTTTCGCCGGTTCAACGAAGATAGACGCCAGCGGCAGCATGTCATGGACAACCATGAAGTTAACGCCTGCCGCCAGGATTTTGGACAGTGCTTCAACCAATGGGCCAATGCCAAGGAATGCCAGAATGGCGAGGATCATCCCGATGATGCCTGCGGAGAAGTTATTCACCAGCATCTCAAAACCGGACTTGATCTTACCGTCTACCCAGTTGTCGAAATGTTTGATAGCCCAGCCGCCCAGCGGACCTGCGATCATCGCGCCGAGGAACATTGGCATATCGGCACCGACGATAACGCCCATGGTGGTGATAGCGCCCACCACGCCGCCACGCTCGCCGCCAACCAGCTTACCACCGGTATAACCGATCAGCAGCGGCAGCAGATAGGTGATCATTGGGCCGACAAGCTTCGCCAGCGTTTCGTTCGGCAACCACCCCGTCGGAATGAATAATGCGGTGATAATACCCCACGCGATAAACGCGCCGATATTTGGCATCACCATGTTACTGAGGAATCGACCAAAGCTTTGCACTTTGATCTTAATATCGGATGACATAAAAACACCCCTTCTTATGTTTGCTATCGCGCAGGCTTAAAGCCCGAGGTTTGTTAATGTAGCGGCAGGAGGTAGCCGGACCCTGTAGATACTGCGAAATCTGGCACTGAATCGTTCAACTGTCCAGTCGACGACTTTTTATGTGACGTTTGTCACGTAAATATAGGGTGTATGGCGTTAGTTAATGTGATTTTCATCACAAAATATCGGTACAAAAAAACATCACAGGTCAAGAATTGGCTAAAAACGGGCGTTAAGTGTGAAGTTGTTCACGTTTTTGTTTTGGCTGTTTGTTGGGTATTTGTGATCTACTTCGCAATAAATATTTGTCTGGATTTCTCCTGGTGTGATCTGGAGCGGATTCTGTTTCATCACCTATTTCTTGCAACTACCCCGCAAGCCATCAACCTGAAAATTTATACCCTGGTGGTATGGCGGAAATGACTAACTGCAATTATGTTCAAATTACCAGCCATGACTCCTTTCGGCTGCCTGCAATTGAAAGCTCTGATTAGCGTGAATACGAGGCGGGTATGTTTCTAAACTATTTCGCGTTAGGTGTGCTGATCTTCGTTTTTCTGGTTCTGTTTTACGGAATCATCGCCATCCATGATATTCCCTATAACATGGCTAAGAAGCGCAACCATCCCCATGCCGATGCCATCCATACGGCGGGTTGGGTGAGCTTATTTACGCTGCATGTTATTTGGCCCTTCCTGTGGATCTGGGCCACGCTCTATCAGCCAGAACGAGGCTGGGGAATGCAGTCCCACATCACGCCGTCCGGGAAGGAACCTGACCCTGAAATTGCCGCGCTGGCCGCGCGCATCACCCAGTTGGAAAATAGACTGGATGGGGACAAAAAAAACGATAACTCCACCTTTCCGGAGATTTGATCATGGACTTGTTGATTGTCCTGACCTATGTGGCATTCGCCTGGGCCATTTTTAAAATATTCCGTATTCCGGTAAATCAATGGACGCTTGCTACCGCCGCATTAGGTGGGGTGTTTATTGTGGCGGGACTCATTTTATTAATGAACTATAACCACCCGTATACCTTTACGGCGCAAAAGGCGGTTATTTCAATTCCTGTTACCCCACAGGTCACCGGAATTGTTAGTGAGGTGACAGATAAAAATAATCAGCTGATTAAAAAAGGCGAGGTGTTATTTAAACTCGATCCCGTTCGTTATCAGGCGCGGGTCGACAGGCTGCAGGCCGACCTGGTGACCGCTACGCACAACATCGACAATATGAAAGCGCAGCTGTCTGAAGCCGTAGCCAATACCACCCGCGTTTCCGCTGAACGAGATCGCCTGTATAAAGATTATCAACGCTATTTGAAGGGTAGTCAGGCGAAGGTTAATCCATTCTCTGAAAGCGACATCGACAATGCCCGGCAAAACTACCTGGCGCAGGATGCGCTGGTCAAAGGCTCCGTTGCCGAACAGACGCAGATTCAGAGCCAGTTAGACAGTATGGTCAATGGAGAGCAATCTCAGGTTGCGTCTCTGCGCGCCCAGCTCGCTGAAGCCAAATACAATCTTGAACAGACTATCGTACGTGCGCCCAGCAACGGTTATGTAACGCAGGTGCTTATCCGGCCCGGGACCTATGCCGCCGCGCTGCCTCTGCGCCCGGTGATGGTATTTATTCCGGAACAAAAACGGCAAATCGTGGCGCAATTCCGCCAGAATTCGTTGCTGCGCCTTAAACCGGGTGATGAAGCGGAAGTGGTCTTCAACGCGCTGCCAGGCCAGGTATTCTCCGGCAAGCTCACCAGCATTCTGCCGGTTGTTCCGGGCGGTTCTTATCAGGCGCAGGGAGCATTACAGTCCTTAACGGTGGTGCCGGGTACCGATGGCGTGCTGGCCACGATTGAGCTGGCTCCCAATGCCGATGTGGATGCGTTGCCGGACGGTATCTATGCCCAGGTGGCGGTCTATTCCGACCATTTCGCTCACGTTTCAGTGATGCGTAAAGTGCTGCTGCGCATGACCAGCTGGATGCATTACCTTTATTTGGATCATTGAGACCGTCATCACCTGCCATTTGCACTGACCTGAGCCATACTGATATTTTTGTTGGCAAAAAGGACCCGGCATGAAACTCATTGGCAGCTATACCAGCCCTTTTGTGCGTAAAATTTCTATTCTGTTACTGGAAAAGGGCATCACCTTCGAATTTGTGAATGAACTCCCCTATAACGCAGATAACGGCGTGGCACGCTATAACCCGTTAGGAAAAGTGCCCGCGTTGGTTACCGATGAGGGCGAGTACTGGTTTGACTCTCCGATCATCGCGGAATACATAGAACTGCTGGATATTGCGCCAGCGATGCTGCCGCGTGAACCACTGGCGGCGCTGAAGGTACGCCAGTTGGAAGCGCTGGCCGATGGCATTATGGATGCCGGTTTAGTCTCGGTACGCGAACAGGCTCGCCCCGCCGCGCAGCAGTCAGAAACCGAACTGTTACGCCAGCGAGAAAAGATTACCCGTAGTCTGGATATGCTGGAAGGTTATCTGGCGGAGGGTACGCTGAAAACGGATACGGTTAACCTGGCAACCATTGCGATTGCCTGTGCCGTCGGTTATCTCAATTTCCGTCGGGTTGCGCCCGGCTGGTGTGTTGATCGCCCGCGTCTGGTCAAACTGGTGGAAACGCTCTTTCAACGCGAAAGTTTTGCCCGTACGGAACCGCCAAAGGCTTGATACACATTATACTCGCCTAAGCAAAGTCACGGTACAATCCTTCCTATATCGATATCCCTCTCCACGGTGGAGAGGGCCACCAACAGCCAGGCCCTTTCATGACAACCGACATGCGTTCACTCTACAGCCAGCTTCCTGCGATCGATCGTTTATTGCGCGATAGCGCCTTCCCAGCTTTACGTGAGTCTCACGGTCATACCCGGGTGGTTGACCTGCTGCGTCACATGCTCGACGAAGCCAGAGAAGCTATTCGCGACACGCACGCGCTCCCGGCATGGTGTGAGGACTGGGCGCAAGAGGCCTGCGCCCGGCTGGAACGAGAATCGCAAAGTGCGCTGCGTCCGGTAATTAACCTGACCGGAACGGTGCTGCATACCAATCTTGGGCGCGCATCGCAGGCCGAAGAAGCGATCGAGGCGGTGGTGCAGGCGATGCGCACGCCGGTGACGCTGGAATACAGCCTGGATGATGCCGGGCGTGGACATCGGGATCGGGCCCTGGCGGATTTACTCTGCCGTCTGACGGGGGCGGAAGACGCCTGTATCGTCAATAACAATGCGGCAGCAGTTTTGCTGATGCTGGCGGCCACGGCTAACGGCAAAGAGGTGGTCGTTTCACGTGGAGAACTGGTAGAAATTGGCGGCGCATTTCGTATTCCGGACGTGATGTGTCAGGCCGGATGTATTCTGCGCGAAGTGGGTACCACCAACCGGACCCACACGAAAGATTATCGTCAGGCGGTAAATGAAAACACCGGTCTGCTGATGAAAGTGCATACCAGTAATTACAGCATCGAAGGCTTTACGAAGTCGGTGGATGAGGCAGAGCTGGCCACTATTGGCAAGGAGCTGGATGTTCCGGTAGTGGCGGATCTCGGCAGCGGCTCGCTGGTTGATCTCAGCCAGTATGGATTACCGCAGGAGCCGATGCCGCAACAGCTGATTGCCGCTGGCGTTAGCCTGGTGAGCTTCTCTGGCGATAAATTACTGGGAGGGCCGCAGGCAGGGATTATTGTCGGTAAAAAAGAGATGATCGCGCGCTTACAGAGCCATCCGCTGAAACGTGCATTACGGGCTGATAAAATGACGCTGGCTGCGCTGGAAGCGACGCTGCGGCTCTACCTGCACCCGGAAGCGCTGGCAGCGAAGTTGCCGACGTTACGCCAGCTCACCCGCTCGCAGGAGGCTGTCCACGCGCAGGCACAACAATTACAGGCACGGCTTGCTGATCATTACGGCGACGAATTCGCCCTGAACGTTATGCCTTGTTTATCGCAGATAGGCAGCGGTTCGCTACCTGTTGATAGGCTGCCCAGCGCGGCATTAACCTTTACGCCACATGACGGGCGCGGTAGCCGCCTCGAAGCACTGGCCGCCCGTTGGCGTGCGCTGCCTGTGCCGATCATTGGGCGAATTTATGATGGTCGCTTATGGCTGGATCTGCGCTGCCTTGAGGACGAGACCCGGTTTATGGAGATGATGCTGAAATGATTATTGCAACCGCCGGACACGTTGACCACGGAAAAACAACGTTATTACAGGCGATTACCGGCGTGAATGCCGACCGTTTGCCGGAAGAAAAAAAGCGCGGCATGACCATCGATCTCGGTTATGCCTACTGGCCGCAGCCGGACGGAAGGATTCTGGGATTTATCGATGTTCCCGGACACGAAAAGTTTTTGTCCAACATGCTGGCGGGTGTCGGCGGGATCGACCATGCGCTGCTGGTGGTGGCGTGTGATGACGGCGTGATGGCGCAAACGCGTGAGCATTTGCAAATTCTGCAACTGACGGGCAACCCGCAGATCACCGTGGCGCTCACGAAAGCCGATCGCGTGGATGACGATCGCATCAACGCGGTACGTACTGAGGTGCATACTGCGCTTGAAAACTATGGATTCGCCGATGCGGTTCTGTTCGTGACGGCGGCCAGTGAAGGTCGTGGAATCGAAGAACTGCGCGATCATTTACAGCAATTAACGTCGCGCGAGCATGCCCGCGATTGCAGCTTTCGCCTGGCGATTGACCGTGCCTTTACGGTCAAAGGCGCGGGTCTGGTGGTGACCGGGACGGCGCTTAGCGGTGAGGTGACTGTTGGTGACACGCTGTGGCTCACGGGCGTCAACAAACCGATGCGCGTACGTAGCTTGCATGCGCAAAATCAGGCCACCGATCGCGCGCAGGCGGGGCAACGTATTGCGCTGAATATTGCCGGTGATGCACAAAAAGAAGAGCTTAACCGCGGCGACTGGCTGCTGTCCGATGCACCGCCAGAGGCGTTTACCCGCGTGATTGTCTCTTTGGAGCATGCCGCGCCGCTGATGCAGTGGCAACCGCTGCATATTCACCACGCGGCCAGCCACGTCACCGGGAGAATCTCGCTGCTTGAAGGGACGCTGGCGGAACTGGTGTTTGATACACCGCTCTGGCTCGCCGATAACGACCGTCTGGTGCTACGCGATATTTCGGCCCGCACGACGCTGGCTGGCGCGCGCGTGGTAACGCTCAATCCGCCGCGTCGCGGGAAGCGTAAGCCGGAATATTTGCAGTGGCTGGCAGCGCTGGAGAAGGTACAGAGTGACGGCGAAGCTCTGGCGCTGCATCTGACGCGCGGGGCGGTGAATATTCCTGACTTCGCCTGGGCGCGCCAGCTCAACGGCAACGGTATGCGTCCGTTGATTGAGCTGCATGGCTTTATTCAGGCGGGATACAGTCTGTTGAATGCTGCCGTTGCAGCGCGCTGGCAGCGGAAAGTCCTTGATACGCTGGCAACGTACCACGAGCAGCACCGTGATGAACCAGGACCTGGGCGAGAACGCCTGCGCCGTATGGCTTTGCCGATGGAAGATGAAGCGCTGGTCCTGCTGCTGATTGAAAAGATGCGTGAGAGCGGCGCCATCCATAGCCATCATGGCTGGCTGCATTTGCCGGATCATAAGGCCGGTTTCAGCGAAGAGCAGCAGGCTATCTGGCAAAAAGCAGAACCGCTTTTTGGCGATGAGCCGTGGTGGGTGCGCGATTTGGCAAAACAGACGGGCACAGATGAGCAGATGATGCGTGTGGCGTTACGACAAGCAGCGCAGCAAGGCATCATCACCGCGATCGTCAAAGATCGCTATTACCGTAACGATCGGATTGTGGCCTTTGCCAATATGATCCGCGAACTGGATCAGGAGAAAGGATCGACTTGTGCTGCCGATTTCCGCGACAGGCTTAACGTTGGACGCAAATTGGCTATCCAGATTCTGGAATATTTTGACCGCATTGGTTTTACGCGTCGACGGGGAAATGATCATTTATTACGCGATGCTTTGTTGTTTCCCGAAAAGTAATGAAACAATTAATTCAGGAATTAAATGAATTAATACAAAATAAATATTGATTGAAATAAGCACATTAGATTATGAACCTAATGTGCTTTTTAATTGTGGGTGTTATTAAAATAACAACCACGATCATATTTTGTTGGATATTTCACTCGTATGCTTCCTGACTCTTTAGAGTAATTAAGGATCGTACAATGGCTGCTTCAACATTTTTTATTCCTTCCGTGAATGTAATTGGCGCTGATTCATTAAAAGACGCAATGAATACAATGGCGGAATATGGTTTTCGTCGTACGCTGATTGTCACGGATGCCATGCTGACAAAATTAGGTATGGCTGGCGAGATTCAAAAAGCATTACAGGAACGTGATATTTTCAGCGTAATTTTCGACGGTACGCATCCTAATCCCACGACCAGTAACGTCGCTGCTGGCCTGCATATACTGAAAGAAAATGAATGTGATAGCGTTATTTCCCTCGGCGGCGGTTCTCCGCACGATTGTGCGAAGGGCATTGCGCTGGTGGCGGCTAACGGCGGCGATATTCGCGATTACGAAGGTGTGGACCGTTCTGCAAAACCACAGCTGCCGATGATCGCCATTAACACCACCGCGGGCACGGCATCTGAAATGACCCGTTTCTGCATCATTACCGATGAAGTACGCCACATTAAAATGGCGATTGTGGATAAGCACGTTACGCCGCTGCTGTCCGTTAATGACTCCTCGCTGATGGTCGGCATGCCGAAGTCCCTGACAGCGGCAACCGGTATGGATGCGCTGACCCACGCCATTGAAGCCTACGTGTCTATTGCTGCAACGCCGATTACCGATGCGTGCGCGTTGAAAGCGGTCACCATGATTGCGGAAAACCTTCCGGTCGCCGTTGCAGATGGCAGCAATGCTCAGGCGCGCGAAGCCATGGCTTACGCGCAGTTCCTCGCGGGCATGGCTTTTAACAACGCTTCTCTTGGTTATGTGCACGCAATGGCGCACCAGTTGGGTGGCTTCTACGATCTGCCGCACGGTGTATGTAACGCAGTGCTGCTGCCGCATGTGCAGGTCTTCAATAGCAAAGTGGCTGCCGCTCGCCTGCGTGATTGCGCTGCGGCAATGGGCGTGGACGTTGCTGGCTTGAGCACAGAGCAAGGGGCGGAAGCCTGCATCGCGGCGATCCGCGAACTGGCGCAGAAAGTGAATATCCCGGCCGGTCTGCGTGAGTTGAACGTAAAGGAAGAGGATATTGCCGTACTGGCGACCAATGCCCTGAAAGATGCCTGCGGTTTCACTAACCCGATTCAGGCGACTCATGAAGAAATCATGGCGATTTATCGCGCTGCCATGTAATTCGTGATACCTGTCGTAAAGCAGTAAATGGCTGGCGAATAATTCGCCAGCCCCGTCTACCCTTGTAGTACCCCTACAGCAAGGAGACGGTCATGACCAATAACCCCCCTTCAACGCGTATTTATCCCGGCGAGTATGGTTACCCTCTGAAGTTAAAAGCCCGATACGATAACTTTATCGGCGGTGACTGGGTTGCCCCGGTGGACGGCGAGTATTACCAAAACCTGACGCCGGTAACCGGGCAATTATTGTGCGAAGTGGCCTCTTCCGGCAAAAAGGATATCGATCTGGCACTGGATGCCGCGCACAAAGTAAAAGACAAGTGGGCACAGACATCCGTGCAGGACAGGGCGGCGATACTGTTCAAAATCGCCGATCGTATGGAGCAAAACCTGGAACTGCTGGCGACGGCAGAAACCTGGGATAACGGTAAGCCCATCCGCGAAACCAGCGCGGCAGATGTTCCGCTGGCGATTGACCATTTCCGCTATTTCGCTTCCTGTATTCGTGCGCAGGAAGGGGGAATAAGCGAGGTTGATAGCGAGACCGTGGCTTATCACTTCCATGAACCTCTTGGCGTGGTAGGGCAAATTATCCCGTGGAACTTCCCGCTGCTGATGGCCAGCTGGAAGATGGCGCCCGCGCTGGCGGCGGGTAACTGCGTCGTGCTTAAACCCGCGCGCCTCACGCCGCTGTCCGTGCTGTTGCTGATGGAAGTCATCGGCGATCTGCTCCCGCCTGGCGTGGTAAACGTGGTAAACGGTGCGGGTGGAGAAATCGGTGAGTATCTGGCGACGTCTAAACGCATTGCGAAAGTGGCGTTTACCGGCTCAACGGAAGTTGGGCAGCAGATCATGCAATACGCCACGCAGAACATTATTCCCGTCACGCTGGAGCTGGGTGGGAAATCGCCCAATATCTTCTTCGCTGATGTGATGGATGAAGAAGATGCGTTTTTTGACAAAGCGCTGGAAGGTTTCGCGCTGTTTGCCTTCAATCAGGGTGAAGTGTGTACCTGTCCGAGCCGTGCGTTAGTACAGGAATCTATTTACGAACGTTTTATGGAAAGAGCTATTCGCCGGGTGGAGAGTATTCGCAGCGGCAACCCGTTAGACAGCGTGACGCAAATGGGTGCGCAGGTCTCGCATGGTCAACTGGAAACCATTTTGAATTACATCGATATTGGTAAGAAAGAAGGGGCTGATGTTCTCACCGGCGGGCGGCGCAAGCAACTGGATGGTGACTTAAAAGAAGGTTATTACCTCGAACCAACCATTCTGTTTGGCAAGAACAACATGCGGGTTTTCCAGGAAGAGATCTTCGGGCCTGTGCTGGCCGTCACGACCTTTAAAACCATGGAAGAGGCGCTGGAAATCGCCAATGACACCCAATATGGGCTTGGCGCTGGTGTCTGGAGCCGTAACGGAAATCTGGCGTACAAGATGGGCCGTGGGATTCAGGCGGGGCGTGTTTGGACCAACTGTTACCATGTTTACCCGGCCCATGCGGCATTCGGTGGCTATAAGCAGTCGGGCATCGGGCGCGAGACGCATAAGATGATGCTCGAGCATTATCAGCAAACCAAATGTCTGCTGGTGAGCTACTCGGATAAACCGCTGGGACTATTTTAATTTCTCATCACTTATTGCCCGGTTTTGCGCCGGGCATATCTTTATTC
>NZ_JAHLRC010000007.1:0-86202 GCF_018919545.1 Citrobacter sp. S46_ASV_140 | reverse complement strand
CTTCGAGTGCCCACACAGATTGTCTGATAAATTGTTAAAGAGCAGTTGCGACGCGCTTTAGCGCTCTGTCGCGAGGTCCCGTATATTACGTTTTCCTCATTCAGAGTCAAGCATTTATTTTTGCTTTTCTCTGCGAGATTCGCAGTGGAACCCCGCTGACCCGGCGGTTTGTAATCCGTTGTTCCGTGTCAGTGGAGGCGCATTATAGGGAGTTATTTCAGGCTGACAAGGGGAAATTTAAAATAATCTTCCGAGTGCGTATTTTTTATTCTTTGTGCTTATTTTGACAACGTTTTGTGGGTTAATTGGGCGATTTCCCGCGCGAAACCCGCGACCTGTTCCCAATCGGTATACACCACTTCTTTATTGGTATCTGTTTCACCGCCTGACATCTTCATTATCAGTTGGATCATAACGCGGTCATACCAGCGATAGCGGGGATACAGCAAAGCGCCAGCAATAACCGCACTGCGATCAGGCCGCCACGGCGAACTCATCAGGAACTTACGCGCATAGCTGTTAGTTTGCGGCGTGCGTTTCTCCGGTTTACGGGCAACCAGGTTTACGGAGTAGAAGGCACTCGGCATCGCGTTCAGCCGCGTGGCATGCTTTTTCACAAACTCCTGAAAAGCTGCATGGTAATGACCATAGCGAATCGAGGCGCCAATCACCACGCTGTCATAATTTTGCCAGTCAGGCTCCGCGGTACGATGCAAATTAACGACATCCGCCCAAACGCCCAGCTCTTTGAGTTCAGAAGCCAGATACTCGGCGATTTCACGCGTTTGTCCGTCCCGGGAAGAAAAAAGAATCAGTGTTTTCACGTGTTACTCCATTATTCACGCCAGAAAGTAGGGGTAAAGAGTACCAGCAGGGTAAAGACCTCCAGACGACCAAACAGCATATTGGCAATCAGGATCCACTTCGCCACGGGGTTCATACTGGCAAAGTTGTCGGCGACAACCCCCAGCCCTGGCCCCAGGTTATTCAGCGTCGCCACAACAGAGGCAAACGCGGAGAAGTCATCAACACCGGTCGCAATAATCGCCAGCATACTGATAATAAAGACCAGCGCATAGGCAGAGAAGAATCCCCAAACAGCTTCAAGGATTCGCTCCGGCAAAGCACGGTTACCCAGCTTGATACTGTAAACCGCATTCGGGTGGACCAGTCGTTTCAATTCGCGGTTACCCTGCTTAAACAGCAACAGGATTCGAATCACCTTCAAGCCACCGCCCGTCGACCCAGCACAGCCGCCAATAAAAGCAGAACACAGCAACAGCACCGGCAGGAACAGCGGCCAGCGGGCAATACTGTCCGTAGTAAATCCGGCGGTCGTCGCCATTGATACCACCTGAAAAAAAGCCTGGTTGATGGTCGTGAGTGCCGAACCGTAGGTATTGTGTATCCACAGCACCAGCGTACAGACAGCCACCAGCGTCAGCTGCACCCCAATGAACATGCGGAATTCTGGATCGCGCCAGTAGACCTTCAGGCTGCGACCGCTGAGTAAAGAGAAGTGCAGACCATAGTTACAACCAGAGATCAGCAAGAAGATAGCAATAATGGTGTTAATCGTGGGACTGTCGAAATACCCCACGCTGGCATCGTGTGTGGAAAAGCCGCCGATGGCTATCGTAGCAAAACTGTGCCCAATAGCGTCAAACGCGGGCATCCCGGCAAACCATAGCGCCAGCGCACACGCCACCGTCAGTAATACATAGATAAGCCACAGCGTTTTCGCCGTTTCGGCAATACGCGGACGCATTTTGTTATCTTTCAGCGGGCCCGGCATTTCTGCCCGGTAGAGCTGCATCCCACCGACGCCAAGAATAGGCAGAATAGCCACCGCCAGCACGATGATCCCCATCCCGCCGAACCATTGCAGCATCTGTCGATAAAAGAGGATAGCGTGTGGCAATGAATCCAGCCCCACCAGCGTTGTCGCCCCCGTGGTGGTTAATCCGGAGAAGGATTCAAAAAAAGCGTCAGTTATCGTGAGGTTAGGGCTTTCCGCAAAGATGAACGGTAGCGCACCCACGCTACCCAGCACGGTCCAGAACAAAACGACAATCAGAAACCCTTCGCGCGATTTCAGCTCGCCCTTCTCTTTACGGTTTGGCCACCACAGCATGGAGCCGATTGCCAGAGCAACGAAGAAAGTTTGGGTAAACGCACGCCCTGCCCCATCGCGGTAGATGAGCGCTACCAGTCCGGGGATAATCATTGTCCCCGAGAATAAGATGACCAGTAGTCCAACGATTCGGGTGATGGCGCGAAAATGCATCTCTGCCGCTTCCTTAGTTCTTTAAAATGAGGTGGGGATTATTCTTCAATCGCTAACAATTGCAATGAACCACGACTAAAATCCGCCAGTTTTGCCGAAAATTCATCCACTTTGGCATAAGGAAGCGCCACCCTGAGCCGAACAAAAGCCTGGTAATCACTGGCAACAACTTTACCGTCAAACTGCCCCAGCAAAGCTTCAATGCCTGCCAGCTGACCGTACTCACACTGCAAAGTATATTCGGTTAATGGCGTCTTGCGCTGCGTCGTTAACTGACGCAACGCCTGATTCACGCCGCCACCGTAGGCTTTCACTAGCCCACCCGTACCCAGAAGGATACCGCCGTAGTAGCGCACCACCACCGCGGTAATCTCACCGATGCCACTCCCCATCAGCTGCGCGAGCATCGGTTTGCCTGCCGTACCAGCCGGTTCGCCATCGTCTGAAAATCCCAGTTGCTGCGAGTCATTGGGCGCGCCCGCCACCCACGCCACACAATGGTGGCGGGCGTCCGGGTGTTCCATTTTGACTGACTCAACAAACGCTTTCGCCGCTTCTACGCCGTCCGTATGGGCGAGCAGCGTAATGAAGCGGCTTTTTTTGATCTCTTCAACGACGCAAACCGGCGCCGCAGGGATTAACCAACTGTCCATTACGCCAGTTTTAAATCCCGTGTCATGTTTTCGATATTGTTCTCGTGGACCACCACGTTGTCTTCAATTCGAATACCGCCGAACGGTTTCAGAGCTTCAATTTTCTGCCAGTTGAAGTGTTTGCTGAACTGCCCTTCACGCCACGGCGCCAGCAGCGATTCAATGAAGTAGATGCCCGGTTCGATGGTCAGGACCATGCCCGGTTGCAGCACGCGGGTGCAACGCAGGTAAGGATACTTCGACGGCGCGGCCAGATGAGTACCGCTGTCATCTTGCATGAAGCCAGCGACATCGTGTACCTGCAGGCCCAGCGGGTGACCAATGCCATGCGGCATAAACGGCCCGGTAAGATCGTTTTCCACCATCGCCTCTTCACTCATATCGGTGATGATTTGATGCTTACGCAGCAGCTTCGCGATGCGCTGATGGAACTGAATGTGATAATCCACGTAGCTGGTGCCCGCTTTCATAGTGGCAATCAGCGCCAGTTGCTCGTCATTCACATCCTTCACCAGATGCGCATAGTCGTTGTCGCTTTTCGCCGACCACGTACGCGTCAGGTCTGCTGCATAGCCGTTGTATTCCGCACCGGCGTCCAGTAGGAAACTGCGGATTTCAGACGGAGCCTGATGATCCAGTCTGGTGTAATGCAGAACCGAAGCATGCTCGTTAAGCGCCACGATGTTGCTGTACGGCACGTCGGTGTCGCGATGACCGGTAGCAGTCAGGTAAGCGAGGTTGATGTCAAACTCGCTCATCCCGGAACGGAACGCTTCTTCCGCGGCACGGTGTCCATTCACCGCCATTTTCTGTGCTTCGCGCATACAGGCCAGTTCGTAATCTGTTTTGTAAGCACGATAATAATGCAGGTAGTCGATAACCCCTTTCGGGTTGATATTGCTGGCCGCGATGTCCAGCTGCAGCGCGCGTTCCGGAACCGGACCGATGTAACCGATATTGCCGCGAGCAGCAGGCAGCTGGCTACCGATACCATCAGCTTTTGGCAGCGCGATGATCTCAATTTCTTCCGTCCAGAAGGAGGTCGGCAGCGGCTCAACGTTGTGCCAGTAATCGACCGGCAGGTAGAACCACAATTTCGGCTTATTCACGCCATCCACCAGCAACCAGCAGTTAGGAACCTGCGTTACAGGCACCCAGGCTTTGAATTGCGGATTGACCTTAAACGGATAGGGATGATCGTCGAGAAAGACGTTAACAAGTTCTCCTGAGTGAATAAGTAACGCATCCAGCTTGAAGCGCTCCAGCGCGTCGCGCGTCCGTTCTTGTAGGGTAACGATATGATTTTTATAGAGTGCGGCCAGTGATTCCATTTTCTATCCTTCTGTTTTTTTGACCTCAAGTGTCCGCATCTTAGCACATCGTTTTGCGAGTGCGTGATTTCTGCCGAGCGTGATCAAATCGTCATTTCTTTAATCATTCATTTGCATTTTATTAACATAAAACACACACTTCGATTCATCTGGTATGACCAGATCACCTTGCGGATTCAGGAGACTGACATGCTTTACAAAGGCGACACCCTGTACCTCGACTGGCTGGAAGATGGCATCGCCGAACTGGTGTTCGATGCCCCAGGCTCAGTCAATAAACTCGACACGGCCACCGTTGCCAGCCTGGGCCATGCGCTTGACGTGCTGGAAAAACAACCGAATTTAAAAGGGCTGCTGCTGCGTTCTAACAAAGCAGCCTTTATTGTTGGTGCCGACATCACCGAATTCCTTTCACTGTTCCTCGTGCCTGAAGAGCAACTGAGCCAGTGGCTGCATTTTGCCAACAGCGTGTTTAATCGCCTGGAAGATCTGCCTGTTCCGACTCTCTCAGCGGTTAACGGCTATGCGCTGGGCGGCGGCTGTGAGTGTGTCCTGGCGACCGATTATCGTCTGGCTACGCCGGACCTGCGCATCGGCCTGCCGGAAACCAAGCTGGGCATTATGCCAGGCTTTGGCGGCTCCGTACGTATGCCACGTATGCTGGGTGCGGACAGCGCGCTGGAAATTATTGCTGCGGGTAAAGATGTGGGTGCTGAGCAGGCGCTAAAAATCGGTCTGGTCGATGGCGTAGTGAAGCAAGACAAACTGCTTGATGGCGCGATCGCGGTATTACGTCAGGCGATTAACGGCGACCTCGACTGGAAAGCCAAACGTCAGCCGAAGCTGGAACCGTTGAAACTCAGCAAAATTGAAGCGGCAATGAGCTTTACCATCGCCAAAGGTATGGTGGCGCAGACGGCAGGTAAGCATTATCCCGCACCGATTACCGCGGTAAAAACCATTGAAGCAGCGGCCCGTTTTGGTCGTGAAGAAGCGCTGAATCTGGAAAATAAAAGCTTTGTTCCACTGGCGCACACCAATGAAGCCCGCGCACTGGTTGGAATTTTCCTTAACGATCAGTTCGTGAAAGCCAAAGCCAAAAAGCTCACCAAAAATGTTGAAGCGCCAAAGCAAGCGGCAGTGCTGGGCGCAGGCATTATGGGCGGCGGGATCGCTTACCAGTCGGCCTGGAAAGGCGTGCCGGTTGTCATGAAAGATATCAACGACAAATCATTAACGCTGGGCATGACCGAAGCGGCCAAGCTACTGAACAAACAGCTTGAGCGCGGCAAAATTGACGGTCTGAAAATGGCGGGCGTTATTTCCACCATTCATCCCACCCTCGACTATAGCGGTTTCGAGCGCGTGGACGTGGTAGTTGAAGCGGTCGTAGAAAACCCAAAAGTGAAAAAAGCGGTACTGGCGGAAACCGAAGATCAGGTTCGCCCGGACACTGTACTGGCTTCGAATACTTCCACCATCCCAATCAACGAACTGGCCAGCGCGCTTAAGCGTCCGGAAAACTTCTGTGGGATGCACTTCTTTAACCCGGTGCACCGTATGCCGCTGGTTGAGATCATTCGCGGCGAGAAAAGCTCGGATGAAACCATCGCTAAGGTTGTCGCCTGGGCAAGCCAGATGGGCAAAACGCCGATTGTGGTTAATGACTGCCCTGGTTTCTTCGTTAACCGCGTGCTGTTCCCCTATTTTGCCGGTTTCAGTCAGCTGCTGCGCGACGGGGCGGATTTCCGCAAAGTCGACAAAGTGATGGAAAAACAGTTTGGTTGGCCGATGGGCCCGGCTTATCTGCTGGACGTGGTAGGTATTGATACCGCGCACCACGCGCAGGCGGTGATGTCCGCAGGCTTCCCTCAGCGTATGCAGAAAGATTATCGCGATGCGATAGACGCCCTGTTTGATGCTAACCGTTTCGGGCAGAAAAACGGTCTCGGATTCTGGCGTTATAAAGAAGACAACAAGGGCAAACCGAAGAAAGAAGAAGATGCCACCGTTGACGCTCTGCTGGCAGAGGTCAGCCAGCCGAAACGCGACTTCAGCGATGAAGAGATTATCGCCCGCATGATGATCCCTATGGTCAACGAAGTAGTGCGTTGCCTGGAAGAAGGCATTATCGCCAGCCCGGCAGAAGCCGATATGGCGCTGGTGTATGGCCTGGGCTTCCCTCCGTTCCACGGCGGTGCGTTCCGCTGGCTGGATACGCTCGGCAGCGCGAAGTATCTTGATATGGCTCAGCAGTATCAGCACCTTGGTCCGCTGTATGAAGTTCCGGCCGGTCTGCGTGATAAAGCGCGCCATAACGAACCGTATTATCCCCAGGTTGAGCCAGCCCGCCCGGTTGGCAGCCTGAAAACGGCTTAAGGAGTCACAATGGAACAGGTTGTAATTGTTGATGCGATCCGTACCCCAATGGGCCGTTCGAAAGGGGGCGCGTTTCGGAACGTGCGGGCAGAAGATCTCTCTGCACATTTAATGCGTAGCCTGCTCGCGCGTAATCCGGCGCTGGAGCCAACCGCGCTTGATGACATTTACTGGGGCTGTGTGCAACAAACGCTGGAGCAGGGTTTCAATATCGCCCGTAATGCCGCGCTGTTGGCGGAAGTTCCGCACTCCGTTCCGGCCGTCACGGTCAATCGCCTGTGCGGTTCGTCCATGCAGGCGCTGCACGATGCGGCACGCATGATCATGACTGGTGATGCTCAGGCATGCCTGATTGGCGGCGTTGAGCATATGGGCCATGTGCCAATGAGCCACGGCGTTGATTTCCACCCGGGTATGAGCCGCAACGTGGCGAAAGCCGCAGGGATGATGGGCCTGACCGCGGAAATGCTCTCCCGCATGCACGGCATCAGCCGTGAAATGCAGGACGCTTTCGCCGCACGTTCACACGCTCGCGCCTGGGCTGCAACACAGTCTGGCGCTTTTAAAAACGAAATCATCCCGACCGGCGGTCATGATGCCGACGGCGTGCTGAAGCAGTTTAACTACGATGAGGTTATCCGTCCGGAAACGACCGTTGAAGCGCTCTCCACCCTGCGCCCGGCGTTCGATCCGGTTAACGGAACGGTGACTGCCGGTACCTCTTCTGCGCTCTCCGACGGCGCAGCAGCGATGCTGGTAATGAGCGAAAGCCGCGCCCGTCAACTGGGTCTGACGCCGCGTGCCCGTATTCGTTCGATGGCTGTTGTCGGCTGCGATCCGTCAATCATGGGTTACGGCCCGGTTCCGGCCTCAAAGCTGGCGCTAAAAAAAGCGGGACTCTCCACCAGCGACATCGGCTTGTTTGAGATGAACGAAGCCTTTGCCGCTCAGATCCTGCCGTGTATTAAAGATCTGGGGCTGATGGAGCAGATCGATGAGAAGATCAACCTCAATGGTGGGGCGATCGCCTTGGGTCACCCGCTGGGCTGTTCTGGGGCGCGTATCAGCACCACCCTGCTCAACCTGATGGAACGCAAAGACGTGCAGTTTGGTCTGGCGACGATGTGTATCGGGTTAGGTCAGGGTATCGCAACGGTATTTGAGCGAGTTTAATCAAAGCATGCCGGGGGCGCTTCGCTTGCCCGGCCTACGAAATGTTATCTCAAAGCCATTGGTGCCAGAACAAGGCGGCAAGCGAATGAATCCCGATGAGCTTACGTATAGTAAGTGATTCGGGTGAATGAGCGAAGCCAACACAGTTATGGTGCCAATGGCGAAGAGAGAAAGTTTAGTTGCCGTTCTTCCCGCCTGTCAGGGGCGGGTTTTTTATTTCCCTGAACTACCACGCACCACTAACTGCACCGGCAGCAGCAGATTCTCTTCCTGATTTTCTTCCAGCAGTAAACGCAGCGCTTCACGCCCCAGCTGTTTTTTATCAACCGCAATGGTAGTCAGCGGCGGATGTGACCAGGCCGCAGCATCGATATCATCAAACCCCACCAGCGCAAGATCTTCCGGGATACGTATACCCTGCTGCGCACACACCTGCTGAACAACCATCGCTGCCGCGTCGTTATAGGCAAAAATGGCATCGGGCGGCTCTGGCAGTCTGAGTAGCTCATTAACCGCATCCACCAGAGATTGCTCGGTATCCAGCAGCGGCGGCGCAACGACGTCATACTCTGGCGGCATTAGCAAACGGGCTTCATACAATGCCTGACGGTAGCCCTTTTCACGCTGACGGATGCTGTAGTGCGCGAGCGTACTGGCAAGAAAAGCAATGCGGCTGCGGCCTTGCGCAATCAGATGTTGCGTGGCCAGATAGCCGCCCAGAGTATTGTCAGGATTCACGCAAGGCAGTCCTGGCGCCCAGAGATCCACCAGCACCAGCGGCAATTTCATCTGTTGTAGCAGCCCAAGCAACTCAGGTTCAAAAAATCCCGCGCAGATCAGCGCATCAGGCTGGTGCAGCATCACCTGCTCACTCACTGCATCGCCTGGACCTATAGAGAGAAAGCTCAGCGCAACCCCCTTTTCGCGACACAGATCTTCTATCCCCAGCAGCAGTTGAGAGTAAAACGGTAAAGCCCGGCTGATATTGTGCTGGCGATGCAGTAAAAACAGGACACGTTTGATTTTATCTGCGCGCAGGCGTGAAAAATCATAACCCTGCTGCTGCGCCACTGAAATAATGCGCTGTCGGGTCTCTTCCCGCAGCCCCGGTTGCCCTTTTAGCGCGCGGGAAACAGCGCCAACCGAGACGCCACAAGCATCGGCAATGTCTCTGATACGTACAGGTTTCGTCATTTCACTCTCATGGATTTACTGTGGCTTGTTGCGCCCCCAGCCAGGCTGCGCCGCGTACGCCGCTGCTGTCGCCGTGGCGGGCCTGAACGATCGGTGTGCGGCACTGTTTACCAAACACGTACTGCGCCACTCGCGCCTGTAAGCCTGAGTACAGTAAATCGATATTGGATACCCCGCCCCCCAGCACGATAACATCGGGATCGAGCATATTTACCACACTCGCCAACGCGCGAGCCAGTTGATCGCAATAGCGTTCCCATAACAAACAGGCGTCTGCATCACCCGATGCTACCCGTTGCATAATTTGTGGCACACCCATATGTTGCGCGGTGTGATTCATATACTGGCGCTCCAGGCCACTACCGGAAATAAAGCTCTCAATACAGTTCAACTGTCCGCAATAGCATGTCACTTCAGCCCCGTCCCGAGATCCGTGGTAGCGCGGCAAGGCATTATGCCCCCACTCTCCGGCACAGGCGTTAGGGCCGGAGAGCAACCGGTTCTCGATGCACAGACCACCGCCGCATCCGGTACCGAGGATCACGCCAAATACCACGCTATGCCCACGCCCACTACCGTCCATCGCTTCTGACAGGGTAAAGCAGTTGGCATCATTAGTAACGGGCACTGGCATTCCTAATGCACGCTCGAGATCTTGCGCAAAGGCCTGCTGATTCAGCACCAGAATGTTGGAATTCTTAATCAAACCTTCGCTATCCACCGCACCTGGCACCCCGATGCCAACCGATAAAGGCTGATTAATGGCCTGCATAGCCCTGGCTATCATCTCCGTCACGGCCTGGAAAAAATCACCGTAACGCTGCTTTGGTGTCGCACATCGTTCGCGGTAAACAATTTCACCCGCGTTATCAATCACCACCACTTCGATTTTAGTCCCGCCGATATCCAGTCCGAGCCTCATGGTTTTTCCTCGTTTGCGTCTCACAATGTGATGCGGTTTAGCTTGCCTATTTTGTTTACTAAACACATGTAGAGCTGTCACAAAAACTCAATTTATGTTTGAGTGACGGACATATTATGTTTACTAAAAAATAATTATGATGAGAAAGAGAGGCAATGATGCCGGGCCTGCGCCCTGCTAGTTGGAAGACAGATGATTGATGGATGCGCCGGAAGGGCTCCGGCGCACAGCGCTTAAATGAACGCGAAAGCGTCGCCAAACAGGCGATCTTCACGCGCACTGCGTTCATTACAGAACAGATCGCGCGCGATTTTGGCCATTTCAAAACGACCGGCAATGTAGATATCGTGCTCAGCCAGGGTACCGTAATCCTGCAATACCGCCGTTAACACGGTTCCCGTACGACCACGCCAGCCGTCTTCTGGCTGTTCCACCACTGGCTCAACGCGCAGATTCGGGTGATTAACAGACAACGCTTCCAGTTCGGAGAGATCGTAGAGATGCTTCTCTTCGCGCCCACCCCAGTAAATGGTGATATCGCGGTTTGGATTACGCGCCAGCGCAGTAAGCAGAATGGAACGCACGTAAGAGAACCCTGTACCACCGGCAATCAGGATCAGCGGGCGCTCGTCTTCATCACGCAGCCAGGCTTCGCCATGCGGAATGTCGACCTTGATTTCCCGGTCTTTCAGAATGCGGTCCATCACAGCCATGGCATAAAGATTTAGCTCAGAGGCGCCAACGTGCAGCTCAATGAATCCTTGCTCGTCCGGCGTGGATGCCATGGAAAACGGACGCTTATCCCTTTCGTCCATCACGACCATTAAATACTGGCCAGCACGAAAGGAAAACGCCGCGTCTGGCACTAAACGAACGCGATATACGGTATCAGTGATAGCTTCTACCGAGGTCACTTTACAGCTTAAGGTTGTCATGCGCTCTCTCTGTCGGATCAATAGGCAAAACGATCGCGCCTCAGGCGCTTTTGCCGTCATTAAAGATGGCCAGTTCATCCCAAATTGCGTCAATACGCGCAGTTACTTCAGGATCTTTTTTAATCGGGCGTCCCCATTCGCGTTGGGTTTCGCCCGGCCATTTATTTGTGGCATCCAGCCCCATTTTTGAACCCAGGCCGGAAACCGGCGAGGCAAAGTCCAGGTAATCAATTGGCGTATTCTCTACCAGTACCGTATCCCGAGCCGGGTCCATACGGGTAGTAATTGCCCAAATCACATCATTCCAGTCGCGTGCATTGACATCATCATCGCAGACAATAACAAATTTGGTGTACATAAACTGGCGCAAAAACGACCAAACACCCATCATGACGCGTTTGGCATGACCAGCGTACTGTTTTTTCATCGTCACCACGGCCAGACGATATGAACAGCCTTCCGGAGGCAGGTAAAAATCGACGATTTCCGGGAACTGCTTTTGCAGAATAGGAACGAAAACTTCATTCAGCGCCACGCCAAGCACTGCGGGCTCATCAGGCGGACGCCCGGTATAAGTAGAGTGATAAATCGCCTCTTCACGCTGAGTAATGTGCGTGACGGTAAAGACCGGAAAGCTATCTACTTCGTTGTAGTAACCGGTATGATCGCCATACGGTCCTTCCGGGGCCAGCTCACCCGGTTCGATATACCCTTCCAGCACGATTTCAGCACTGGCGGGCACTTCCAGATCGTTGGAAATACATTTGACCACTTCGGTCTTGGTGCCACGTAACAGCCCGGCAAATGCGTACTCGGATAATGTATCAGGGACGGGCGTCACGGCCCCCAGAATGGTCGCAGGATCTGCCCCCAACGCCACCGAAACCGGGAAGCGTTCGCCAGGATGCGCCGCACACCACTCCTGGTAATCGAGTGCGCCGCCGCGGTGGGACAGCCAGCGCATAATGAGCTTGTTTTTGCCAATCAGCTGCTGGCGATAAATACCCAGATTCTGCCGCTCTTTATGTGGGCCACGCGTTACGGTTAGCCCCCAGGTAATCAGCGGTGCGGCATCTTCCGGCCAACAGGTCATAATCGGAATACGGTTTAAATCGACGTCATCACCGGAGTAGATTTTTTGCTGACAAGGCGCACCGCGCAACCGCTTAGTCGGCATGTTCAGCACCTGCTTAAACTGCGGCAGCTTATCAAACAGATCGCGGAATCCTTTCGGTGGCTCCGGCTCTTTCAAAAACGCCAACAGTTTACCGACTTCCCGTAGTGCCGAGACATCTTCCTGCCCCATCCCCATCGCAACACGCTTCGGTGTGCCAAACAGGTTACACAGCACCGGCATTGAATAGCCTTTAGGATTCTCAAACAGTAACGCAGGCCCGCCAGCACGTAGGGTGCGATCGGCAATTTCAGTAATTTCCAGGTGGGGATCCACCTCAAGCGAAATGCGTTTGAGCTCGCCCTGCTGTTCAAGCAGCGTCAGGAAGTCGCGTAAATCGTGATATTTCATGGCGTCCATTGTGGCCTCTTCGTAAGCGCTTCATTATACGGCGTTCATCATTGTGATGCTGTATTTTTGTTAAATTAGCGTGAACTCTGGCGATACATATAAGCCCTGGGAGTATATACCCGTTGGGTTTCAGCCTGCTTTGAGGCGGGTATAATTAACTTAACTCATGGCTTTTGCTATGCTAGCGCTCAGAACAAGCGAATAAGAGTTATTATGCAATCCTGGTATTTACTGTACTGCAAACGTGGGCAACTTCAGCGAGCCCAGGAACACCTGGAAAGACAGGCGGTGAACTGCCTGACGCCTATGATCACCCTGGAAAAAATGGTGCGCGGTAAACGTACCACAGTCAGTGAACCACTATTCCCTAATTACATGTTTGTCGAGTTCGACCCGGAAGTGATCCACACCACCACGATCAACGCCACCCGTGGTGTCAGCCATTTTGTTCGTTTTGGAGCGACACCTGCGACCGTTCCATCCCCCGTTATTCACCAGCTTTCTATCTACAAGCCTGAAGGTATTGTTGACCCGCAAACCCCTCAGCCTGGGGACAGCGTGATTATTACTGAAGGGGCGTTTGAGGGACTGAAAGCGATCTTCACCGAACCGGATGGCGAAGCGCGTTCCATGCTACTGCTTAACCTCTTGAATAAAGAGATTAAGCAGAGCGTGAAAAATACCGGTTTTCGAAAAATATAAGTCGTTTAGAAGGTCACTTCGAACAGCGTTCTGACGTTGGCATCAATGGTTGCTGACAGCCATTGAGGATCTTCCCCACGCCAGTGAGCAATTCGCTCAAGAATATGCGGCAGGTGCGCCGGTTCATTGCGACGTGACGTCGGTTTAGGCGTTAAGTCGCGAGGGAGTAGATAAGGTGCATCGGTTTCTATCAGCAGTCTTTCCACCGGAATAAACGGCAGCAGCTCCCGCAGTTCCATCCCCCGGCGTTCATCACAGACCCACCCGGTGATACCGATATAAAGCCCTCGGTCCACGCAGTCCTGCATCTCCTGGCGCGAACCGGTGAAACAGTGCAGCACCGCGCCTGGGAGGCTGTCCAGCCACGGCTCCAGCAACGTCAGAAAACGCTCATGCGCATCCCGACAATGCATGAAAATCGGCATCTGCAGTTCAGCAGCAATGCGCAGTTGCGCTTCAAAAGCACGTTCCTGCTCCTGCGGCGTGGAGAAATTGCGATTGAAATCCAGACCGCACTCACCAATAGCGACTACCTTCGATTGGTTTGCCAGCGCGATGATCTCGTCTTCCGTTGAGGATTGCCATTGGCTGCTGTCATGCGGGTGCACGCCAGCCGTGGACCAGCACTGCGGATAATGCTGCGCCAGCTTTAACGCCTGCTGGCTTTCGTGAAGGTTTGTTCCGGTCAGAAGCATACCGTTTACGCCCGCAGCAAAGGCGCGCGCCACGACCTCATCCCGGTCTTTCGCAAATTGTGAACTGGTTAAATTAACGCCAATATCAAACATGCTTCCTCCCATATGACAACCGCCCTGACGGGCGGTTGAATTTATTCTTCAGTTTTCTCGGTGGCTTCGGCTTCTTTTGCTTCTTCAGCCTCGTTGTCCTCATCTCTCGTACGTCGCTTACCGACATAGAAACGAGAGAAGAAAACTCCCACCTCGAACAGGCAGTACATCGGTATCGCCAACAACGTTTGCGAGAAGACATCTGGCGGAGTCAGTAGCATCCCGACGACAAAAGCCCCCACCACAACATAAGGACGTTTTTTGCGTAAATCATCTGGCGTCGTAATGCCCATCCAGCATAGCAGCACGATGGCGACAGGCACCTCAAAAGAGACACCGAAAGCCATAAATAGCGCCATTACAAAGCTGAGATAGCTGGCAATGTCCGTTGATACCTGCACGCCTTGCGGAGCCGTGTTGGCCAGAAAACCAAACGCTAACGGGAAGACAACAAAATAGGCGAATGCCATGCCGATGTAGAACAACAACGAACTGGAGACCAGCAGCGGAACAACCAGGCGGCGTTCATGTTTATACAACGCTGGCGCAATAAATGCCCACACCTGGTAGAGGATCACTGGCGCTGACAGGATCAGCGATACCATGAAGGTCAACTTGATTGGGGTAAAGAACGGCGAAGCCACATCGGTGGCGATCATCGTTGCACCCTGCGGCATCTGTTTAATCAACGGCGCCGCGACCATATGGTAAATGTCGTTGGCAAAGTAAACCAACGCCAGAAAGATCACGATTACCGCAATGATGCAGTTCAGGAGTCGCTTACGCAGCTCAATAAGATGCGTGATGAGCGGTTGGGTATCTTCTACAGCCATGTTTACGGTTTATCACTCGACGAGGGGGAGGATTCGGCAACAGGTGCGACAGCTTTCTTTTCTGCATCCATTAACGTAGCGGAAGTGTTTTCCGTTGGCTCTGGCGTTTTAGCACCCGTGGATTCCGGTTTTTGCTCCGGCGAACTGGCCTGGTTTTCAGCGGCAGCAGGGGTGACCCCTTCTCGCTGCGCTTCAGCTTCTTTCACCACCGGATTATGGATAGTGTGCGCTTCATCGCTCTCTTTCTCAGGATCGTGCACACTGTAAGAACGCTTCATCGACTCTGCCGCTTCACGCAGCTCATCCATTGAGGCTTTCAACTCCGGGGTCAGATTTGTCAGGCTCGCTTTCTCTACTTTCTTCAGGCTGTCCTGAAACTCCTGAAGCTTAAGCTCCTGGGTCAGTTCATTCTGAACAGTAGTTGCCAGGGAACGCAAAGCACGAACCCAGCCAGCAACCGTTTTTACCGCTACAGGTAAACGTTGCGGCCCCAGGACGATGAGGCCGATCACGAACACCAATAACAGTTCGCTAAAACCGATATCAAACACGGATTATACCTGCTCTTTATCTTGGCTTTTGGCGTCTTCTTTTTTCACTTCGCCCTGCTTATCGGTAATGGATTTAGCAGTAAAATCAGCGTCCTGGCTGGTTTTATCTTGCTTTGGCTCATCATCACCCATTGCTTTTTTGAAGCCTTTAATCGACGCGCCAAGATCGGAACCGATGGAGCCGAGTTTCTTGGTGCCAAATAGCAGTACAACGATGACGGCAATGATCAACAACTGCCAAATACTGATACCACCCATACATGTTCCTCTGTCATAGATGATGAATTAATAAGGCCGTAGTATACGTTACACGACCTGCCTAGGGCGATGAAAAATTCAGCGCATTTTGCGCCAGCCGATCAACCAGGCTAAGACGCCGCCGGCCATTAACCAGCCCGGCATAAGCCCCCACTCAGGACGGCTTACCAGCAGGAATGTTCCACTGAGCAACAATGTTGCACCAATGCCCAATAAATAACGGGATTGTCCCTGACGTACATGATTCGCGTGAAGCTCGCGGGCAATCTTATCAACACTGTGCTGTAAATATTTGCCCTGGCGCAAACTGTCATACACCAGTTCAGGTATTTCTGGCATTTTTTCGACCCAGAACGGTGCTTTTTCTTTAAATGCTCTAACAAGCGCCGGAATACCGACCTGATCTTTGATCCAGGATTCGAGGAAAGGCTTGGCCGTTTTCCACAAATCTAACTGCGGGTAGAGCTGTCGTCCGACACCTTCAACGTACAGCAGCGTCTTCTGTAGCAATACCAGTTGAGGCTGAACTTCCATATTGAATCGGCGCGCTGTGTTGAACAGATTTAACAGCACATGACCAAAGGAAATCTCTGCCAGCGGTTTTTCGAAAATCGGCTCGCATACGGTACGAATGGCAAATTCAAACTCTTCTACGTTGGTATCCGGCGGAACCCAGCCAGAATCCACATGCAGTTCAGCAACTTTGCGGTAGTCGCGGTTAAAAAACGCGATGAAGTTTTCAGCCAGATAACGCTTATCTTCTTTGTTTAAAGAACCCACAATCCCACAATCAATACCAATGTATTTCGGGTTTTCAGGATGCTCATAACTCACGAAAATGTTCCCAGGGTGCATATCCGCATGGAAAAAGCTGTCGCGGAATACCTGAGTAAAGAAGACCTGAACACCGCGTTCAGCCAGCAGCTTCATATTGGTGCCGTTCTTCTCAAGCGAGGTGACATCTGAAACGGGAATACCGTAAATGCGCTCCATCACCATCATGTTCTGACTGCAATAGTCAGAGTACACTTCCGGGATGTACAGCATTGGGCTGTCTTCAAAATTACGTCGCAGCTGAATCGCGTTCGCCGACTCGCGCAGCAGATTCAGCTCATCAATCAACGTTTTTTCATATTCACGGACCACTTCTGTTGGTCGCAGGCGGCGGCCGTCTGGCATCAGGCGAGGTACCCAACGAGCAAGGCGGTAGATCAGTTTTAAATCCGCTTTAATTACCGGCAGTATGTCCGGACGGATAACTTTGATCACCACCTCTTTCCCATTCGATTTCAGTCGCGCGGTGTGAACCTGAGCAATAGACGCGGATGCCAGCGGTGTGATCTCAAAATCATCAAACCATTCCTCGACGGGCAGCCCACCCATCGCCTCTTCGATTTGTTCTTTCGCTCTTTGCCCATCGAATGGGGCTACCCGATCCTGCAATAGCGCTAGCTGATCGGCGATGTGCGGAGGGAAAAGATCACGACGGGTAGAGAGCATTTGCCCGAACTTGATCCACACCGGGCCGAGCTCCTGTAAAGCCAGTCTCAGCCGTTCTCCCAGCGGTTTGTCTTTATGTCGGTTGGGCATCCAGAACAGCGTGTAACGCCACAGCCGGAGCGGCAGCGTGATACGCATTTTGGGGATGAGTTCATCAAGACCGTAGCTTAAAAAAGTGCGAATGATGAAATAAAGGCGCCGTACTTCACCTGGCGTCATTTGGCCTCCAGTTTTTCCAGCCGTTTGGCCAGAGATTCGACCGCACGCTCAACGGCTGCCGTTTCTTCTGCAAACCATGCAACCTCAAGCGGACCTGGAGCCATACGCCACTCTTCGGTGATCGCTTCGGCAACATAGCGCTGCTGGCGTTGAATGTTGTGGCACAGGAACTTCGCTCCACCACGTAAAACTTTGCTGACCCCTTCCGCGACGATATCGCCGGTATAAGGTGCTAACAGTTCTGCGGGATCAAACTCCGCCAGATCGGCCAACGCGACAAAATTCTGTACCACCTGGATATCGCCCTGAACCTCCAGCTCACCACTGCGGATAAGCGTGGTGAGTTGCTGCCGGTCGCGTAATTTCGGTAACACGCTGGCATGTGTGATTACGGTGCAATCGGCTTCGCCTTCCCATGCCCCCAGCACATCGACCTGGCGCTCACTAAACACCAGCACTAACGGTGTTGAAAATCCTTTGAGCTCAACACGCAGCACTTTGCCCTGTAAACGCGTTCTGGCTGACTTGAGCGCAGGAGAACGATACAGAAAGGTGTTAAGCAAATTTTCAACGCCGGCGGTCACTAAGGGTTTTAAAGGCATCCCCAATCTCCTGTCAGAACTTGTAACCACGATGCAGCGCCACGACACCTGCCGTCAGGTTGTAGTAATCAACGCTTTCGAACCCGGCATCTTGCATCATTGCTTTTAAGGTGTCCTGATCGGGATGCATGCGGATGGACTCCGCCAAATAGCGATAACTGTCTGCATCGCTTGCCACCATAGAACCAATGCGCGGCAAAACGTGGAAAGAGTATGCGTCGTAGGCTTTACTCAGCGGTTCGATAATCGGCTTGGAGAACTCCAGCACCAGTAGACGTCCGCCCGGCTTCAACACGCGATACATAGATCGTAATGCTTTGTCTTTATCCGTTACGTTGCGCAGACCGAAAGAGATGGTGATGCAGTCAAACGTGTTGTCTGGGAAAGGTAATGCTTCCGCATTCGCCTGAACGTACTCAACGTTACCCACGACGCCGATATTACGCAGCTTTTCGCGACCCATTTTGAGCATTGAGTCGTTGATATCCGCCAGCACAACTTTGCCAGTTTCGCCAACCATGCGAGAGAATTTCGCCGTCAGATCGCCCGTACCGCCCGCCAAATCGAGAACGGTTTGCCCGCGACGCACGCCACTGCAGTCAATGGTGAAGCGCTTCCACAAACGATGAATGCCAAATGACATTAAGTCATTCATAACGTCATATTTAGACGCCACAGAATGAAAAACGTGGGCCACCATGTCAGCTTTCTGCTCTTTAGCGACGGTCTGAAAGCCAAAGTGCGTCGTTTCTTGTGAATTATCCACCATCTCAGTGCCTGCTCATCCAAAAAATGTTCAAGAAGTGTAACAGATTGGGCCAATTTGCCCTACCCTTCTGCCCGGTTCAACTACCCCAAACGGACTAGTTTGATTGCTGGTTTACCGCTTCATCATCAGGGTAAGGTTCATCCTGCTGCGTTTCAGGAACCGAACGCAAGCGGTACTCTTCATCCTGCGTAGTGGCTTGTTCAGCCAGTTCAGGATTAATCTCGCGCTTAATTTCCACGCCTAAACTGCGAAACGCTTCTGCCTGTGACAGGACGTTTCCACGGCCTGAAGAGAGTTTTTTCATCGCCTGTCGGTAGTTATCCTGAGCTTTATCCAGGCTTTGGCCAATTGCCGACATATCATCCACAAACAAACGCATCTTGTCATAAAGTTTGCTGGCCCGATCGGCAATCTGTTGCGCATTACGACTCTGATGCTCGTAGCGCCACAAGTTGGCAATCGTGCGCAATGCCACCAACAACGTGGTAGGGCTAACCAGCATAATGTTATTTTTAAGGGCTTCGGTAATCAGTTCAGGCTGTCTATCGAGCGCCAGTAAAAAAGCAGGCTCAACGGGGATAAACATCAGCACATAGTCAAGTGTGCGCAGCCCAGGAAGCTGCTGATAGTCTTTGCGCCCCAGCAGACGGATATGGTTTCGTACCGAGGCGATGTGCTCCTGCAACGCGCTCTCGCGGGTGTATTCATCTTCAGCATTAAAATAGCGTTCATAGGCGACCAGCGTCATTTTCGCGTCGATCACCACATCTTTGCCCTGCGGTAACCGGACGATGACATCTGGCTGCATCCGCGAACGGGCATCGTTCTCAATGCTGACCTGGGTTTCGTATTCATAGCCTTCGCGCAGACCGGAAGCCTCAAGCACCCGCGTGAGTACGACCTCGCCCCAGTTGCCCTGCGTTTTGTTATCGCCTTTTAATGCCCGCGTCAGGTTTACCGCTTCCTGCGCCATCTGCGCGTTCAGTTGCTGCAGATTACGAATTTCGTGCGCCAGAGTATGGCGTTCTTGCGCCTCTTTACCAAAGCTATCCTGAACCTGGCGTCGAAAACCGTCCAGTTGTTCGCGAAGCGGTGTAAGCAGGCTGTTCAGGCTTTGGCGATTTTGCTCGTCTACACGACGGTTGCTGTGCTCGAAAATACGGTTCGCCAGATTTTCAAATTGTTCGCTCAGACGCTGTTCGCTGTTGATCATCTGGCGGATTTTATCTTCCGCATGCTGCTGCGTCGCTTCCAGTCGGGTAGTGACTTCACGAAGATCGGCTTCAAGAGAGGTGTTGATGCTGTGCAGGCTGCGCAATTCGTTATTGAGTAGTTCGCACTCATCGCGCCAGTGGGCTTCCTGTGAGAGCTGCTGGCGGGCGGCGCTTAGCGCAATATCCAGTTCGCGTCGTTCTTCGATGAGGTCGGCACGGATCCGATCGGCGTGCGCTTTTGTTGCTAGCCACCCCACCAGCAGCCCTGCGGCTAACGCCAGCACGGCACTCATCATAATTGAAATATCCACAACGCCCCCTTACAGCAACGACTTACCCGCACAAAATAGAATTTTGCTGTATAAACGTCCAGTTTAAAAGGAATTTCCTGCGAGGCACTACGCAAAATAAAAAGGCCGAACGCGTCGGCCTTTTTGAATAGACGGGAGAATTACAGTAAACGACGCGCAGCTTCCACCACGATTTTCACCGCGTGGCTTTCTGTTTGTTTCATCGTTTCCGCATTAGGGATCTCTTGCTGAGTACGGTTCACGATAACCCCCGCGACCATACCAGCACGCAGACCCTGGCTTGCGCACATGGTGAGCAGCGTAGCAGATTCCATTTCGTAGTTCATGACACCCATAGACTGCCACTCTTCCATTGAGCCTTTGAAACGGCTCACTACGCGACCAGAGAAGGTGTCATAACGCTCCTGGCCCGGATAGAAGGTATCAGAAGACGCGGTAACGCCTACGTGGGTGGTGGCGCCGATAGATTTCGCCGCTTCCACCAGCGCGGTGGTGCACTCGAAGTCCGCGACGGCCGGGAATTCCATTGGCGCGAAGTGCAGGCTTGCACCGTCCAGACGGACAGATGCTGTGGTGACCAGTACATCACCTACGTTGATATGTGGCTGAATGGCGCCAGTCGTACCGATACGCAGGAAGGTACGAATGCCCAGCTGTGCCAGTTCTTCTACGGCAATAGAGGTTGACGGACCGCCGATACCGGTAGAGCACACGATCACGGCTTTACCATCCAGCTCAGCACGCCAGGTAGTGAACTCGCGATGAGATGCCAGCTTAACCGGCTTATCCATCAGCGCGGCGATCTTTTCCACACGCTCCGGGTCGCCAGGGACGATAGCGAGCTGAGCCCCTTGTAAATCGTTCTTAGTGAGGCCGAGATGAAAAACATCAGACTTAGACATAAAAACTCCTCTGTGAATCGGTTTTGTCAGAAGAAGCAAAAACACACTTTACCGAAGGCATGAACATATTTTCGTGACAGTCATCACTATGATGTAAATCAATTGCATTCCATTACCATAAAATAGTGATTTGAATCACATAAATGATGCGATGTAAGGAAGCCCTGCACAAAAGATAGACCGTTTAAGGCAATGTGGTTCGTTGCATGTGTCTATAGTTAACAATGCGCTTTTTGGCTGAATATTTAAGGGTACGGAGAATACCATGACAACACGACAATCTGGCTTTGCACCTGCTGTATCTCCACCGACGTCTACCACGGTTCACACTCCGGATAACGCCATTATCGCCGGTGTAACGTCCATACCTTCACAAGGCGATGATATGCCAGCGTATCACGCACGACCAAAACAGTCCGATGGCCCGCTGCCTGTGGTCATTGTCGTGCAGGAGATTTTTGGCATTCATGAACACATTCGTGACGTTTGCCGCCGTCTGGCTCTGGAAGGGTATCTGGCTATCGCACCAGAGCTCTATTTTCGTGAAGGCGATCCCAATGACTTTGCCGATATCCCCACGTTGCTCAGCAGCCTTGTCGCCAAAGTGCCTGACTCTCAGGTATTGGCCGATCTGGATCACGTCGCCAGTTGGGCTTCTCGTAACGGAGGAGATGCCCACCAGTTGATGATCACCGGATTTTGCTGGGGTGGACGCATCACCTGGCTGTATGCAGCTCATAATCCGCAGTTAAAAGCGGCGGTAGCGTGGTATGGCAAACTGGTGGGCGATAAAACCCTCAACTCACCGAAACATCCTGTTGATATCGCGACCGATCTTAACGCCCCCGTTCTGGGACTTTATGGCGGCCAGGACACCAGTATTCCGCAAGATACAGTTGAAACAATGCGTCATGCGCTGCGTGCCGCCAATGCAAAAGCGGAAATCGTGGTCTATCCCGATGCCGGACATGCGTTTAACGCCGATTATCGTCCGAGCTATCACGAAGAGTCCGCGAAAGATGGCTGGCTGAGAATGCTGGAGTGGTTCACACAATACGGCGGGAAGAAATAAACGTTAATTGCCCGGCGGCGACTACACCTTACCAGGCCTACAACTCTTGCTATTTCCTGTAAGCCGGGTAAGCGCTTGCGCTTCCCGGCCACCGGCTCTGAATTACGCCTGACGCAGGTTCTGCGCGGCTTTGACCATGTTCGCCAGCGCGGCGCGGGTTTCCGGCCAGCCGCGCGTTTTCAGGCCGCAGTCCGGGTTGACCCACAGACGCTCGGCCGGAATACGCTGCTCGGCTTTCTTCAGCAGGGCTTCAATCCACTCCACGCTCGGGACGTTCGGCGAGTGAATATCGTATACGCCCGGCCCGATTTCGTTCGGATAGTCGAACTCTTCAAACGACTCCAGCAGCTCCATATCAGAGCGTGAAGTCTCAATGGTGATCACGTCCGCGTCCAGCGCCGCAATGGAGTCCATGATGTCGTTGAACTCGCAGTAACACATGTGGGTGTGGATCTGGGTTTCATCCTTCGCCACCGCCGCGTTAATGCGGAAGGCTTCCACGCCCCACTCCAGATACGCCGCCCAGTCGCTGCGGCGCAGTGGCAGACCTTCGCGCAGTGCCGGTTCGTCAATCTGGATGATGCCAATACCCGCCGCTTCCAGATCCGCTACCTCATCACGCAGCGCCAGCGCAATCTGCTTAGCGATGGTTTCACGCGTCACGTCTTCACGCGGGAATGACCAGCAGAGAATGGTCACCGGACCGGTCAACATGCCTTTTACCGGTTTGTCGGTCAGCGACTGGGCATACTTCGCCCACTCCACGGTGATCGCTTCCGGGCGGCTAACATCGCCAATGACCACCGGCGGCTTCACGCAGCGAGAGCCGTAGCTCTGCACCCAACCATTCTGGGTAAAGACGAATCCGTCCAGGTGCTCGCCAAAATATTCCACCATGTCGTTACGTTCGGCTTCACCGTGCACCAGCACGTCGAGCCCCAGACGTTCCTGTTCAACAATCGCCTGTTTGATATGTTCCGCGATACCGGTGCGGTAGTTACTTGCATCCAGGTTGCCCTTTTTGAAGTCCAGACGCAGGCCGCGAATTTCCGTGGTTTGCGGGAATGAGCCGATAGTGGTGGTCGGCCATGCCGGCAGATTAAAGCGGGCACGCTGCGCTTCGGCACGAACCGGGTAAGCGTTGGCACGTTGGCTGTCCTGGGCGGTGATCGCCGCCAGACGTTTTTCCACTGCGGCGTTGTGTACGCGGGTAGAGTGACGACGAGCCTGGATCGGTGCGCTCCACGCCACAATTGCCGCCGTATCACCGCTGTTCAACGCATCACGCAGCAGCGCCAGCTCGCCGCATTTTTGTAGGGCGAAGGCAAACCAGCTCTTCACTTCTGCATCAAGGCGGGTTTCCACGCTGAGATCGATTGGGCTGTGCAGCAAGGAGCAGGAAGAAGCTACCCACAGGTCTCGTTTCCCGACGATATCTTTAATTTGCGCGTATTTTTCGCTGAGATCGGCACGCCAGACGTTGCGACCGTTCACCAGCCCCGCTGACAGCAACCAGTCGGCAGGCAGACGCTTGTGCAACTCGGCCACATCATCTTTACCGTGCACGAAGTCAACGTGCAGCCCCTGCACCGGCAGCGCGGTAATGGTATCCAGGTTTGGCGTTACGCCTTCGAAGTAGGTGGTCAGTAGCAGCTTCACCTGACCCGTCAGCGCGTCATACGCCGGTTTGAAGGCGTTCAGCCAAACCTGAGGCAGCTCCAGCACCAGAGCCGGTTCATCAATCTGCACCCACTCAATACCGCGTTTCGCCAGCTCAGCCAGCACCTGCTGGTAAACCGGCAGAATATCGTTCAACAGACTCAGGCGGTCAAACTGTTCGCCCTTTACTTTCCCCAGCCACAGGTAAGTTACCGGTCCCAGCAGCACAGGTTTCACCTTGTGACCGAGCGCCAACGCTTCATCCACTTCATCCAGCAGTTGGGTCCAGGTCAGTTTGAACTGCTGACCTTTGGTGAACTCTGGCACCATGTAGTGATAGTTGGTGTTAAACCATTTGGTCATTTCTGCTGCCGCCGCGGGCTCCCCGGTTGGTGCGCGGCCACGGCCAATGCGGAATAAGGTATCGATATCGACCGAGCCGTCTTTATTTTGATGACGAGCCGGAACGTTGCCGAGCAGCAGGCTGGTGGTCAGCACGTGATCGTACCAGGCAAAATCGCCCACCGGCAGCAGGTCAACGCCCGCCTGCTTCTGCTGATCCCAGTGACGGGCACGCAGCTCGCGGCCAACGGTTAGCAAATCTTCACGGGAAGAATTTCCCGCCCAGTAGCTTTCTTGCGCTTTTTTCAGCTCGCGACGCAGGCCAACGCGAGGGAAACCGAGGGTGTGATTAAGTATTGTCATTTTTCTTCCTCTAATTATATGTAAATCCTATTGATTTTTAATTTAGGGAAGGTGGCAAGTTTATTCATCCCAGGAGCTTACTGAAGTAAGTGACCGGGGTGGAAAAATACAGCCAACGCACCATAAATTTAAAAGACGAAGGATTTTAGCCATCCAGATGTTTACACATCCATAATTGACAGTTACTGTATATTCCTCAAGCGCAATTTGTTCATGCCGAAGTGAAGGACTTTCATGATCGAGATTAAACACCTGAAAACGCTCCAGGCGTTGCGGAATAGTGGTTCGCTGGCGGCCGCAGCGGCGACGTTGCATCAGACCCAATCCGCCCTCTCTCACCAGTTCAGCGATCTGGAACAGCGCCTTGGCTTTCGACTTTTTATCCGTAAAAGCCAGCCTCTGCGCTTTACGCCGCAAGGCGAAATTTTGCTGCAGTTAGCAAATCAGGTGTTGCCGCAAATTGGTCGTGCGCTGCAGGCCTGCAACGAACCGCAGCAAACCCGGCTGCGGATCGCTATTGAATGCCACAGCTGTATCCAATGGCTGACGCCCGCGCTGGAGAATTTTCGTGCGAACTGGCCGCAGGTGGAGATGGACTTTAAATCCGGCGTGACGTTCGATCCGCAACCAGCGCTACAGCAGGATGAGCTGGATCTGGTGCTGACATCCGACATTCTGCCGCGTAGCGGACTGCACTACTCGCCGATGTTCGATTTTGAAGTCCGCCTGGTTCTGGCGCCGGACCATCCGCTGGCCAGCAAGACGCAGATCACGCCGGAGGATTTAGCCAGTGAGACGCTGCTTATTTACCCGGTGCAACGGAGTCGACTGGATGTCTGGCGGCATTTCTTGCAGCCTGCGGGCGTTAGTCCGTCGCTGAAGAGCGTGGATAACACCCTGCTGCTGATTCAGATGGTTGCAGCCAGAATGGGTATTGCAGCTTTACCGCACTGGGTGGTGGAGAGTTTTGAACGCCAGGGCCTGGTGGTGACCAAAACCCTGGGCGATGGATTGTGGAGTCGGCTGTACGCCGCCGTGCGCGATGGCGAGCAGCGACAGCCAGTCACGGAAGCGTTTATTCGCTCAGCGCGGAATCACGCCTGCGATCACCTGCCGTTTGTACGGAGTGCGGAACGACCCACTTTCGATGTACCCACAGTGAAGCCACTATCACAGCCGCACCAATAATGAAGCTTGGCCAGTGAGGCTGTTGATGCCAGATAGCCAGGTTAACCAGCAGCCCGGCCGGCACATGCATATTGTTCATGATGCCCAGCGTCCCCGCATCCACCTGGGTCGCGCCGTAGTTCCACATAAAGTAACCAATGCCGGACGCTGCCACGCCAAGAAAGACCAGAATTCCCCACTGTAGCGTGGTTGCAGGCATTTTCTGCGCATTCCCCAGCATGAACCAGGCCACGACCGCCACCATAAAGGCCCCCATGTAAAACCAGGCAAAGGCGTTGTGCTGCGGCATTGGCCGCGTTTCCATCAGACGCTTGTAGCCCACCATGCCAATGGCAAAGCTGATATTGGACAACTGCACCAGCAGCAGGCCGGTCCAGAAGTGGCTGGTCACCTGATCGTAACGAATGATCCCCGCACCAATCACCGCCAGCAACGCACTGAAGGCGTAGCTCCAGCGCAGACGACGTCCGCTCATCAGGTCATAAATCAGCGTAATGTAGAGCGGCGTCAGCACGGTAAAGAGCAGCAGTTCTGAAACCGTCAGGTACAGATAGGCGTGAAAACTCAGCATATACATAATGCCAAGCTGCATGGCGCCCACCAGCATATACAGCGCGATGGTTTTTACGCTATGCCCACGGGTACGTAAAAACGGCAGGAACACCAGTGCCGCCAGCCCAACGCGCACCAGCACCGCAAAATAGCTATCGACATGACCGGCAAGGTACTCGCCAAACAGGCTAAAGGAAAAGGCCCACAGAATTGTGGTAATGATGAGTAACGCCACAATGGATGTCTCTTAACAAAAGGTACGCCCATTGTAGCGAAGTTTTAAGTTGACATCTGGTCAACTAACGAACAATAACATTACTGCAAAAACAGCTCACGCAGATAATGCGGCACGGCATCGTCGGCATTAAGACCAATGACTTCCAGTTCCGGATGCAGATCCTTCAGGCGCTGGTGAGCATTGCCCATAATGCAGCCTTTCCCTGCCATGGAGAGCATTTCCGCATCGTTCATTCCGTCGCCAAAAGCGATGCAATCTTTCAGGCTGTAGCCCATCGCTTTCGCTACCGCTTCCAGCGCATGACCTTTCGATACGCCGCCAGCCATGACTTCCAGGCAGGTAAGCGTAGAGAAACTGACGTTGACGCGGTCGCCCCAGCGAGCGTTAATCGCCTGTTCCAGCGGCAGCAGCCTTTCGTGAGAATCGGTGGTGAAAAACACCTTACTCACGCCTTCCGGCTCCAGTAGCGCAGGTTCAAACAGTGAATAGTTAAACACTGCTTCTTTGAAGAAGCGCATTTCGTCCGGGCGATGGCGGTTCATAAACCACTCATCATCACGATAAACGTTGGTCACGATGTCCGGGTTTGCATTCACTACGCCAAACAGGTCGCTGGCAATGTCGCGATCCAGGTTATGCGAAAACACCAGATTCCCGTCAGAATCATGCACACGCGCGCCGTTGGACGTGATCATGTAGGTTTTAATGCCGAGGTTATCGCGAATTTGCCCCACATCAACATGATGACGGCCAGTCGCAAACACAAAGTTAACGCCACGAGCGGTCAATAACTTCAGCGTCTCTTTGGCATAAGGGGACAGAGTATGGTCGGGAGAAAGCAGCGTACCGTCTAAATCAGACGCAACAACCTGATACATAAGAAAATTAAACCTCTAGGCAAAGCGGGTTCCGCTGGATGAGTTATGCTTGTCGAAAAATTCGACAATAGCGTTAAGCGCGACTGAGCGCATTGCGTCCTTTTCAAAAAGGATCTCATGGTACGCGCCTTTGATGACCAGCGGCTGCCCCCCTTCTACGGGATGACCCGCTGCGGCGCGGAGTTCACAAAAACGATCGTGCATGCGGTTATCTACCACACGCTCTTCTTCGGCCTGAATCAGCAGCGTCGGCGTCGCGTCGTCTCCTGCTCCAGCCAGAACCTGTTCGCCTGCCAGAATACCTTCACGTACCCAGTGGTAGGTGGGGCCGCCAACGCGCAGCCGTGGCTCATCCGCATAGAAGCGTAGATTGCGCCGATAGCGCTGTCGACTATGGGTTAACGCATTCATACCGAATGGCAGCGCCCGCCAGCGCCCGGTACCCATCGCATAACCTTCGCGGATCCGCGGATGCCCTTCAGCCCAGTCCAGAATGTGGCGTACCATCCAGTCGGGAAAGCGCATCACAATACCAAACATCGGCGCGCAAAGCGCGATAGCATCACACTGATTCGGGTGGCGCTGCAAGAATAACGTGGCTATCGCACCGCCCATTGAATGCGCCAGTATATAGCGCTTTCTCCACGGACCGGGTAGCACTTCCTGCTGCCAGAAGGCGGTTAAATCGTCGACATAGTCATTAAAGTTATCGACATGACCGCGATGCGGGTCCGAAAGCATACGCCCGGAACGCCCCTGGCCACGGTGATCGATAATGAGGACGTCAAAACCAGAATGAAACAGGTCATACGCCAGTTCAGCGTATTTCACGTAGCTTTCAATGCGTCCAGGACAGACGACGATGACGCGATCGTTTTTTTCTGCGTGAAAACGCACAAAATGGACGGGGATATCATCCACGCCCGTAAATTCCGCTTCTTCCCGCTGACGCCAGAAATCTGTCAGTGGCCCCATGGAAAAAGCAGCAAACGCGTTTTCTCTTGTTTCCCAGTCTTTTTGCTGCTGAAACATCGGGTATCCAGCCTCGCTGACCAAGTAAAATCGTTTTTTTCGCCGTCGCTGACACAACCTAACGGCAGTAGCGTATTGTGGCATAAAAATAGACAATCCGGGAGTTTCTCATGACCTTTGAATGGTGGTTCGCCTACCTGTTGACCTCTATTATTTTGAGCTTGTCTCCAGGCTCTGGCGCAATCAACACCATGACCACCGCCATCAGTCACGGTTATCGCGGCGCCAGCGCGTCGATTGCTGGTTTACAGACCGGACTTGGCATTCATATCGTTCTGGTTGGCGTAGGACTGGGAACGCTATTTTCACGTTCGGTGATCGCATTTGAGGTGCTGAAGTGGGCAGGGGCGGCCTATCTGATTTGGCTGGGTATTCAGCAATGGCGGGCGGCGGGTGCTATCGATCTGAACACCATGGCGAATACGCAATCGCGCAGCCGCCTGTTCAAACGCGCAGTCTTTGTTAATCTGACCAATCCCAAGAGCATCGTTTTCCTTGCCGCCCTGTTCCCGCAGTTTATCCTGCCACAGGAACCGCAGTTAATGCAGTACGTGGTGCTTGGCGTCACGACCATCGTGGTCGATATCATTGTGATGATCGGTTACGCGACGCTGGCCACGCGCATTGCTGGCTGGATTAAAGGGCCAAAGCAAATGAAAGCGTTAAACAAAGTGTTTGGCTCGCTGTTTATGCTGATAGGCGCCTTGTTAGCCTCGGCACGGCATGCCTGATGAAGGCGCCGGAGGCGCTAACGCTTATCCGGCCCGGAAGAAACTTAACGCGAGATAATCAGGTGGATACCGAAGCCCGCAAACAGCGCACCGGCAAAACCATCAATCCACTTCGCCAGACGCTGATAGCCACGACGCATTTTCGGCAGTGCAAACAGGCTGGCGACTACGGTAAACCACGCCAACGTTTCCACGATGATCAGGGCAAAGATCCCCCAGCGTGCGCCCGTTCCCACGTTATCGCCAACGAACAATGAGAACACGGAGCCAAAATAGATAATGGCTTTAGGGTTCGCCAGGTTGGTCAGCAGCCCCTTCAAAAAGCTGCGTCCGCTCTGCGCCAGCTCAACCTGCGGAGTGGGAGTCGCAACATCCTGTTTTTTAAACGCGCCGCGTAGCATCTGATAACCCATCCAGCACAGATACAGCCCCCCGCCCACCATAATAATGGTGTGCAGCCAGGCCATTTTTTCGATAATCAGATGTAGGCCGAGCAGCGCTACGCCAGCCCAGACCATGACGCCACAGGTAATACCCAGCACGCCCATCATGGCTTCTTTGCGCGAACGGCTAACCGCTGTTTGAGAAACAAAGAAAAAGTCGGGACCAGGGCTCATCAGCGCAACGATATGCACCAACGCAACGGTGAAAAATAGCGTTAACATAAAAATGACTCGCGGGGGAAATAGTTCAGTGAGTCACCATCCTGGCACTTTTTTGCCTGGCTGACTACTCTTCGTCGTCACCATCAACGTGCGCGCGAATAAGCGCCATAAACTCTTTGCCAAAACGCTCAAGTTTACGCATCCCCACGCCATTAACGCTCAGCATTTCGCTCGGTGAAACCGGCATCTGCTCAGCCATTTCAATCAGCGTGGCATCGTTGAACACTACATACGGCGGGATATTTTCTTCATCAGCAATGGCTTTACGCAGCTTCCGCAATTTGGCGAACAGTTTGCGATCGTAGTTGCCACCGAAGGATTTCTGCATCGCTCGCGGTTTCAGCGCCACAATACGCGGTACCGCAAGCTGTAGCGCAACATCACCACGCAGTACCGGACGCGCGGCTTCGGTTAGCTGTAACGCGGAGTGATGAGCAATATTCTGCGTCACCAGCCCAAGATGAATAAGCTGGCGGATAACGCTTACCCAATGTTCGTGGCTTTGCTCACGACCAATGCCATAGACAGGCAGCTTGTCATGGGCCAGCTCGCGAATTCGCTGGTTATTCGCTCCGCGCAGAACCTCCACGACATAACCCATACCAAAGCGTTGATTAACACGGTAGATAGTCGACAGCGCTTTGCGCGCATCCATGAGTCCGTCGTACTGTTTTGGCGGGTCGAGACAGATGTCGCAGTTACCACACGGCTCCTGACGCCCCTCGCCAAAATAGTTCAACAGCACCAGACGACGACAGGTTTGCGCCTCGGCAAACGCCCCCATCGCATTGAGCTTATGCCGTTCGATATCCAGCAGTTGCCCGGCGGGTTTCTCTTCCAGGCAACGGCGCAGCCATGCCATATCAGCCGGATCGTAAAACAGCATTGCTTCCGCAGGCAGGCCGTCACGCCCGGCGCGGCCGGTTTCCTGATAATAGGACTCGATGTTGCGCGGAATATCGAAATGCACCACGAAGCGTACGTTGGGTTTGTTGATTCCCATGCCAAACGCCACGGTCGCTACGACGATTTGCAGGTCATCACGCTGGAATTTCTCCTGCACTTCTGCACGTACAGCGTTTTCCAGCCCGGCATGATAAGCCCCGGCGCTAATGCCTCGGCTTTGCAGACGCGCGGCGGTGTCTTCTACTTTAGCGCGACTGTTACAGTAAATAATACCGGACTTACCGCGCTGCTCTTGCACGTAGCGCATCAGTTGATCGAGCGGCTTAAACTTCTCCATCAACATGTAGCGAATATTCGGGCGATCAAAGCTGCTGATCTGAATTAACGGGTCGTTGAGCCCCAGCAGACGCACAATATCCAGCCGGGTTGTCTCGTCCGCGGTCGCGGTCAGCGCGACAAACGGCAGAGTTGGGAAACGCTGACGCAACTGCCCCAGCGCGGCGTATTCCGGGCGGAAATCATGCCCCCACTGCGAAATACAGTGCGCTTCATCAACCGCCAGCAGCACCGGGTTCCAGTGCGCCAGATTTTCAAGGAAGTTATCCAGCATCAGGCGTTCGGGCGCAATGTACAGTAAGCGAATCTGCCCGCTACGACAGCCTGCCATCACCTCAAGCTGCTGCTCACGGCTTTGGGTGGAGTTCAGACACGCGGCCGCCACGCCGTTGGCAAGCAGTTGATCGACCTGATCTTTCATCAGAGAAATCAGCGGAGAAACAACAACGGTGAGGCCGTTAAGCAATAATGCGGGAATTTGATAGCACAGGGATTTTCCGCCACCAGTCGGCATAACGACCAGGCAGTCGCGACCAGCGATCACGGTATCAATGATTTCTTCCTGACCAGGGCGAAACTGTTGGTAGCCAAAGGTTTCCTGCAAAACCTGTTTAGCGCCCATTTCCAGATTCAACACTTCCGCCTGCGCCACATTAACCCCATTAGCCTGAAATAAAAACAGGCGCTATTTTCAGCGCCTGAGAGAGAAACTGCAATGATTAAAATACTCTCAATACCTGTCAGAAGATATCGTTAAGCATTACACCCACGCCAACACGGGTCTGATTGAAGTTGTAGTCAATCAGTGATTCGCCGTAGCCGCTGTAGACCTGGGTATAAAGACGCACATGCTTGGTAATGGGATAACTGGCCCCCAGCTCTGCGCCGCCGTAGCCGGTATTCCAGTTGTACTGGCCTTTCACACTGATCACCGCGTCACCCAGGTGATAACCCATTTTCAACTGATAGTAGCCCATATATTTGGTGATATCAGGGTTATCGTCAGTGCTGCCGATAACGTACCACGGCTTAACTTCCACCAGCCAGTTACCGTTTTCAGCCATCAGCCGGGTGTAAAGGCGGTTCCAGCTACGTGAGGTGGGGTCGGATCGACCATTGGAGTCATGGTTATAGCCCATTTCGACATCGCGGAGCGTCCAACCGGCAAAGCGATAGTCGGTGGCGAAACCGAGGAACAATTGCGGTTCATAGTTGGTTTCGCGAAACGGCGCAGACTCTTCACTGTTCGAAAGCTGCCACCAGGACTTCTGGGTATAGGAACCGCCGAGTACCGAGTTCGGGCCTAATATTCCGCGCCAGAGCGGAAACGCCAGGCTTAGCTGAAACTTAACCTCATCTTTGCGCGCATTTTCGGACCAGCTATAGCTGCTGATCGCCTCTTTGTTCATGTCGCTGGTATTGGTGTAGATGAGATAGTTGGTCTCATAAGGATAAAGCGTGAAAGGGTTGTCATGCTCCTGCAGCATGTTGGCGATGATACTGCCGCGAACCGCCGGTGCATCATGAATCTCTTTCACTGTCGCTTCCTGCGCATACGCGGTCAACGGCAGCATGACTGCTGGTAGTAACCATCCCAGAATCGCCCGCATCGGTAATGTTCTCCTGAACCAAAATATTGATGAATTGTATAATTATCTGGCAAGTATTCTACATACTTAGCGAGTTCCTCGTTAGTTATCCCGTCCTAAAGTAGAAAACAACAAATAATAAGCATAATATCAACATTTCATTAACCATTGAGATGTAGGGATCGTATGTCTGCCGTACTTACTGCTGAGGAAGCGCTGAAGTTAGTGGGTGAAATGTTTGTCTATCATATGCCGTTTAACCGGGCTCTGGGTCTGGAGCTTGAACGCTATGAGAAAGAATTTGCTCAATTAGCCTTTAATAATCAACCGATGATGGTCGGCAACTGGGCGCAAAGCATTCTGCATGGCGGCGTGATCGCGTCGGCGCTGGACGTTGCCGCCGGGCTGGTGTGCGTTGGCAGTACGCTGACCCGCCATGAGACGATCAGCGAGGATGAACTGCGTCAGCGAATGTCACGTATGGGGACAATCGATTTGCGCGTTGATTACCTGCGCCCAGGGAGAGGAAATCGCTTTACCGCCACCAGTAGCCTGCTGCGGGCGGGGAATAAAGTCGCCGTTGCGCGCGTGGAACTGCATAACGAAGAACAGCTTTATATTGCCAGCGCAACCGCCACTTATATGGTGGGGTAAGCGCTCAAAAAAAGGTAAACTGCTGTTACATTTCTGAAATGAGTTTTCCCGATGGATGCTAAACAAACGCGGCAGGGCGTGTTACTCGCTCTTGCTGCTTATTTTATTTGGGGTATCGCTCCTGCCTACTTCAAGCTGATTTACTATGTCCCGGCGGATGAGATCCTGACGCACCGCGTCATCTGGTCATTTTTCTTTATGGTGGTACTGATGAGTATCAGCCGCCAGTGGTCGGGCATCAAAACGCTGCTACAAACGCCAAAGAAGATCTTCCTGCTCGCGCTCTCTGCAGTGCTCATCGGTGGAAACTGGCTGCTGTTCATTTGGGCGGTCAATAATCATCATATGCTGGAAGCCAGCCTGGGCTATTTTATTAACCCACTGGTGAATATTGTGCTGGGAATGCTTTTCCTCGGCGAGCGCTTTCGTCGCATGCAGTGGCTGGCGGTACTGTTAGCCGCCTGCGGCGTACTGGTACAGCTATGGACCTTCGGATCGCTGCCAATCATCGCGTTGGGCCTGGCGTTCAGCTTTGCTTTCTATGGTCTGGTACGCAAGAAGATTGCCGTCGAAGCACAAACCGGCATGCTGATCGAAACCCTGTGGCTTTTACCCGTTGCGGCCATCTATCTGTTTGGCATTGCGGACAGCCCAACCAGCCATATGGGGCAAAACCCCATGTCGCTCAATCTGCTGCTGATTGCTGCAGGTGTCGTGACCACCATTCCGCTGCTGTGCTTTACCGGCGCGGCGACCCGTCTGCGTCTGTCCACGCTGGGTTTCTTCCAGTATATCGGACCCACGCTAATGTTCCTGCTGGCCGTCACTTTCTACGGTGAAGTTCCGGGAGCGGATAAAATGGTCACGTTTGCGTTTATCTGGGTGGCGCTGGCAGTTTTCGTGATGGATGCGATTTATACGCAACGACGGGTACGTCGGAGCTGAAGAAGTGCCGGATAAGGCGTAACCGCCATCCGGCACAGCCATTACAGCCAGTTCTTGCGCTTAAAGTACAGATACGGTGCCAGACCCGCGAGCATCATAAAGACAATCGCCCCTGGGTAACCGAAGCTCCAGTGCAGTTCCGGCATGAACTCAAAGTTCATCCCGTAGCTGGAAGCCACCAGCGTCGGCGGCAGGAACACCACAGAGACCACCGAGAAGATCTTGATGATGCGGTTCTGCTCGATATTGATAAAGCCCATCGCCGCCTGCATCAGGAAGTTAACCTTCTGGAACAGTGATTCGTTGTGCGGCAGCAGGGATTCGATATCGCGCAGAATCTCGCGCGCCTGTTCCAGCTGACTCCCCGGCAAACGCGCTTTACGCACCAGGAAGTTCAGTGCGCGCTGGGTATCCATCAGACACAGGCGGACCTTCCAGCCAATATCTTCCAGTTCCGCCAGCGTCGAAAGCGCTTCGTCATATTCATCGCCCTGACGCCCTTCCATGATCACACGGCTGAGTTTTTCCAGGTCGCTGTAGATATTTTCGATCTCATCCGCCAACTGTTCAATTTTAGTTTCGAACAGGTCGAGCAGCAGCTCGTAAGCGTTGCCATCCACCATCGCCTGATTACGCGCACGCATGCGGTACAGACGGAATGCCGGCAGCTCGCGCTCGCGCAGAGTAAACAGGCGACCTTCGCGAATGGTAAATGCGACGGTTGAGTTACCCGCGTGATCGTCGGCATCTTCATAGAAGAAGAAGGAGTGAATGTGCAGACCGTCTTCGTCTTCAAAAAAACGCGCAGATGCTTCGATGTCTTCCAGTTCAGGGCGCGTAGCCAGATTCTGGCCCAAGTCCTTTTGCACACGGTTTCGTTCTTCGTCATCCGGCTCGACTAAATCGACCCAAACCGAACTGGCCAGGTGCTCGATCTCGTCTGCCTCAAGGCGAGTTAAACGATTGTTTTCCAGTTGAAATGCGCTCAGCATGACCGGGACTCCCAATGCAAAAAATTATCGGACAGTTCGGAGGGCACACAGAAACAAATTGGGTTTCAGACCATTAAACAGCCTGACTCAGCGCGACGGGAAAAAACAGAAGGTCGCTGACAACCGCGAAGGCTATCAGCAAAAAGGGATAGCCTTAGGAGTTGATCCTGGATGACAGGATAATGAGCCAGTATCTACTGGGTGTGTCCAAGGCGAATGTCCTCTTAGCGTAATCGTGCGCGCATGTTACGCCAGCAAAATTTTGACGTCAACACGCAACGGATGGCGAAAAAGTAATAATTTCCCCTTATACAGAAAGGTTAGCAGAGGGGAATTATTTATCTATGATTTCAGAATATTAACCGACAGATAGCGGGATGGCGGCTTCGCCTTGTCCGGCCTGGAAATCAAAATGTTACCCGGTCTGTAGGCCGGATAAGACGCGCCAGCGTCGCCATCCGGCAAAGCCAAACCGATCAAACCGTTTCCAGTCTGGCGTAGGCTGCCACCAGCCATTTGATCCCTTGCCCCTGGAACGCGACCTGCAAACGACTATGCTCACCGCTTCCTTCCAGATTGACGATGGTGCCCTCACCAAACTTAGCGTGGCGCACGCGCTGGCCGAGCTTGTAGCCGGTATCATTTTCCGCCATTGGCGTGCCCATCCGCTGATGGCTCACCGGGCGGCTAACCGTGGCGCGCAGGCGAACCTCTTCAACGCACGCTTCCGGCAGTTCGCCGATAAAGCGCGACGGACGGTGGTAAACCTCTTTGCCGTACAGACGACGCGTTTCGGCGTAGGTCAGCGTCAGCTTTTGCATCGCGCGAGTCACGCCTACGTAAGCCAGGCGGCGCTCTTCTTCGAGGCGCCCACCTTCGTCCAGCGACATCTGGCTGGGGAACATGCCTTCTTCCATACCCACGATAAATACCTGGGGGAACTCCAGACCTTTCGCCGAGTGCAGCGTCATCAGTTGTACCGCATCCTGCCAGGTATCCGCCTGCCCTTCGCCTGCTTCCAGCGCGGCGTGTGACAGGAACGCCTGTAGCGGCATTAAGTCTTCGTCTTCTTCGTTGTAGCTGAACTGGCGCGTTGCCGTCACCAGTTCGTCTAAGTTTTCGATACGCGTCTGACCCTTCTCGCCTTTTTCCTGCTCGTACATCATGCGCAGGCCGGAGTCTTTAATCACCCGGTCAGTCTGCACGTGCAGCGGCATATCGGCGGTCTCCTGCGCCAGCGCATCGATCAGCTCCATAAAACGCTGTAAGGCGCTGGCGGCGCGACCCGCGAGGGCTTTTTCCTGCAACAGCTCACGACAGGCCTGCCACAACGTAAGCTGGCGGTCACGGGAGGTCTGACGCACGACATCTAATGTACGATCGCCAATCCCGCGGGTTGGCGTATTCACCACGCGTTCAAATGCGGCATCGTCATTGCGGTTAGCGATCAGGCGCAGGTAGGAGAGCGCATCTTTGATTTCCTGGCGTTCGAAGAAGCGCATCCCACCATAGATACGGTACGGCATGCTGGCTTGTAACAACGCCTCTTCCAGCACGCGCGACTGGGCGTTGCTGCGATACAAAATGGCGCACTGTTCCAGCGCACCGCCATTGTCCTGCCAGGTTTTGATACGATTGACCACAAAACGCGCTTCATCGAGTTCGTTGAACGCGCAGTACAGTGAAATTGGTTCGCCGTCGACGCCATCGGTCCACAGCTTTTTACCCAAACGCCCGTTGTTGTTTTCAATCAGGGCGTTGGCCGCGCTGAGGATGTTGTTGGTCGAGCGGTAGTTCTGCTCCAGGCGAATAGTTTCTGCGCCCGGGAAATCCGTGAGGAAGCGCTGGATGTTTTCCACCTGCGCCCCACGCCAGCCGTAGATCGACTGGTCATCATCGCCAACGATCATCACTTTGCCGGTATCGCCCGCCAGCAGGCGGATCCAGGCGTACTGAATGTTGTTGGTATCCTGGAATTCGTCCACCAGGATATTGGTAAAGCGTTCGCGGTAGTGCTGCAGGATATGCGGCTTGTTGAGCCACAGTTCATGGGCGCGCAGCAACAGCTCGGCGAAATCCACCAGCCCCGCGCGATCACACGCTTCCTGATAGGCCTGATACACCTTTTGCCAGGTTTGCTCAACCGGGTTGCCATAGCTCTGCAGGTGGTGCGGGCGCAGCCCTTCGTCTTTCTGGCTATTGATAAACCACATCGCCTGACGCGGCGGCCACTGCTTCTCATCAAGATTCATCGCCTTGATCAAACGCTTGAGCAAACGCAATTGGTCTTCGCTGTCGAGGATCTGGAAATCCTGCGGCAGGTTCGCATCCATATGGTGCGCGCGCAGCAGACGGTGCGCCAGACCGTGGAATGTACCCACCCACATACCGCCCTGGCTGGTTCCCATGATCTGGCCAATACGGTGGCGCATTTCCGCCGCTGCTTTGTTGGTAAAGGTCACCGCCATAATGGAGTATGGCGAGTTGTTCTCTACCGTCAGTAACCAGGCGATACGGTGCACCAGCACGCGAGTTTTACCACTCCCCGCGCCGGCCAAAACCAGCATGTTGCTGCGTGGCGCGGCCACCGCTTCACGCTGTTTATCATTAAGGCTGTCGAGCAGGTAAGAAACGTCCATTGGCACCGCCGCGTAAAAGTAGGTAAGGCGGATAAGCGTAGCGCCATCCGCCAAAAAGCTGGGTATATATACAGAGTTCTGCTGGTGATTATATCAGCGAGGTCAGAGATGCCAACTGTGAAATTTCGATATGCGGCAGCAAACGGCTGTCTGCGGTTTGCATCAGGTCGGCATTTTCCGGTTTGATCCAGCAGGCCTGCATACCGCAACGGATGGCCCCCGCCACGTCTGTCGTCAGGTCATCGCCCACATGCAGAATCTCAGCCACAGGCATTTTCAGTTTATCCGCCGCCAGCGCATACATGTCGCTGAACGGTTTTGATCGCCCGTCGGGACCGGCGCGCAGCACAAACTCAAAGTAATCGCCCAGGCCGAACAGTTCTGGCTGCGCGTTACCGTTGGTGATCGCCACCAGCGGCCATTTGCGGGCCAGCGCCTTCAGCGTGTCATGCGTCGCCTGCGGGACGTCAATGCGGCTACGCCATTTGGCGAAATTCATCATCGCCGCATTTGCCCCCATTCTGGCTTCTGCTTCTGACAATCCCGCCTCCAGCATAGCGCGCTCTACGGCGCGGTGACGCCATTGGGTAACGTCGTGGTAGATTTCCGGCTCAGCGTCGCGAACGGCCTGACGTAAGCGCTGTAGGTCGCTATTTTGCAGCGAATTCAACGCCGGATGGTAATTCTGTACAAACGCGAGCGCTTCCTGCTCGGTGCGTGTGATAACGGGACGGTTATCGTAAAGGGTGTCATCAAGGTCAAAGGTGAGCGCAGAAATGCGCCCCAAAGGCCGGTAAAAACGCATTATTTCCCCCGTTTGGCGCGCGGATGCGCCGCATCGTACACTGAAGCCAGGTGTTGAAAATCAAGATGGGTATAGATTTGGGTAGTGGAGAGATTAGCATGCCCCAATAACTCCTGTACCCCGCGTAGATCGCCGCTCGACTCCAGCATATGCGTCGCAAAAGAGTGGCGCAATTTGTGGGGATGTACGTGGCTGTTCAGCCCCTGTTTGATCCCCCATTCCGCAAAGCGTTTTTGTACATTACGCGCAGAAATGCGTTTGCCCAGTTTTGACAGGAATAACGCATCGTCATCGCAGCCAAATAGCCCCCGCAGGTCCAGCCAGTGCTCAATCCACGCCACTGCATTGCGGCCAATTGGCAGGCGACGTTCTTTACTGCCCTTCCCCATCACCCATACTTCGCCGGTGTCGAGATCGAGATGTTTAATATCCAGCCCAACCAGTTCAGACAAACGCAGCCCTGCGCCGTACATCACTTCTAACATTGCCCGGTCGCGCACGGCGAGGGGATCGTTGAGGTCGATATCCAGCAGACGATTAACGTCGTCGACATCGATATTTTTAGGTAGATGACGCGGTGCTTTCGGCGCGGAAACACTTTTTGCGGGATTGGCTTTCAGCTCGCCCTGATTAACCAGCCAGTCAAAGAAACTGCGCAATGCGGAGAGACGCAGCGCCAGGCTCGCCGGCCCCAGCCCTTTACGACGGCTGCGCACGGCAAAACTGCGTACCATCGAAGCGTCACATTGTTGCCAGCTTTGCAGACCGGTCTCTCCGGCTAACGCAATGATGGCATCAAGCTGACGCTGATAATTCAGCAATGTGATCGGGCTAAGCTGCCGCTCAACGCCCAGATAGCGTAAAAAGCGCGCCACATCCTGAGAAAGGGGTGAATCGGTCATACGCGTTCAATCCAGCGCTCCAGCAGCTCCGGCAACATCAGCGAGATTTCCTGTAGTAATTGCGTACCTTGCCCCTGCTGGTAATGATTAACGTCGCGACTGCTGAACAGCATCACGCCCAGGGATCCATCTTGCCCCAACATCGACATCGCCACCGAGCCTACCGCTTTCGCCTCGGGCATCATGACCAGAAGTTCCGGGCCATTGAGCGGCCCAAGATAGTGCTGTGACTGGCCCAGACGCTGAATACGCAGCGGTTCAAAAGCCTGACGGCTTAATGCCAGATGAGTGAATTTTGATGGCGCACCAAGTCGCCAGCGATCCGGGAACAGACGAACCGTCGCCCCAGCCAGCCCTAACTCACGCGCCCAGCGATGAAATCGCATCAGCATGTCGTCAAGACTGCTGGCCGATACCAGCCGGGCTTGCAGATTTAACAGACGATAGAACAGGCTTTCATTGGCGTTGGCTTGGTCCATCAACAACGCCATATTCTCTTCCAGCACGTTAATATGATTACGTGCCCGCGCCATATGCCATTCCACTAAAGAGACCGTGCCCCGCACCGGGTGTGGAACACGCATCGCTTCAACTGCCTGGGCATTACGGATAAAAAACTCAGGATTACGTTGCAGGTAATCGACGACCGCCCGGTCGTCCAGCTCCATGAGCGTTTCCTGTAGTTCTTCCCCTGGTTGCTTCATAAGTGAATAAATCCGTCGTAGACATGTGCCGCCGGGCCAGTCATATACAGCGGATGACCCGGACCTTTCCAGGCGATATCAAGTCGACCGCCCGGTAATTCCACCCTCACTTCTTCTGCCAGCAGGCCCTGCTGGATACCAACCGCAACAGCGGCGCACGCACCGCTGCCGCAGGCCTGCGTTTCACCCGCGCCGCGCTCATAGACGCGCAGCCGGATATGCTCGCGCTTTACCACCTGCATAAATCCGATATTGGCGCGTTCAGGAAAGCGTTCGTGACTTTCCAGAACCGGCCCCAACGTTTCTACCGTGGCCGTATCAACATCATCAACCTGAATTACGCAGTGCGGGTTCCCCATTGAAACCACGCCGCACAATACTGTCTGTTCAGCCACGCGCATAATATAGGTCTTCTCTGCTTTGTTGGCGCGAAACGGAACCTGCGCGGGTTCAAAATTGGGTTCACCCATATTCACCCGTACCAGCTCGTCGTCGGTTACGGTTAATACCATACGACCATTAGCGGTACTGACGCGAATATCACGCTTATTGGTCAGCCCTTTCAGGCGAACAAAGCGGGCAAAACAGCGGGCGCCATTGCCACACTGTGACACTTCACTACCGTCGGCATTAAAAATACGGTAGTGGAAATCCAGCTCCGGATCATACGGAGGTTCAACCACCAGCAGTTGATCAAATCCAACGCCGAGATGCCTGTCGGACAAGCGGCGGATCAGCTCTGGTGAGAAAAAGACATTCTGCGTTACCGCGTCGACGACCATAAAATCGTTGCCAAGGCCATGCATTTTAGAGAATTGCATCATTCACTCCGTTCACGCGGGTACAGAAATATACATCTATTCCTGCCGTCAGTAATTCACCTGAGAAGGCCCGTCACTAATCCCACGATCGTTTTTCTCTGGCGTGGTGGATTGTGATTGCGGCTGAACGCTCTTGGTCGGAGGCGGCGCGGTTTTATCTGCTGGCGGGAAATAGAGCGGGCCTTTTAGCCCACAGCCCGTCAGGCTGAACAGAGTAAAAATGACAGCGAGTGGCTTTAACACGTTTTTCATTATCGATTGCCTGTAAAGTTCATGCTTTCTGTTTTCTATCATCGCAGGAGAAGGCGTAAAAGCAAGAGTTAGCCTGTAATCTGCAACGCGTTTTGTTTCAGGTTATACTGCCGTCATCACGAAAAACAGGATAAGAAAATGAACGACAGTGAATTTCATCGCCTTGCTGACACCCTGTGGATGACCATTGAAGAGCGTCTGGATGACTGGGACGGCGACAGCGATATCGATTGTGAGATCAACGGCGGCGTGCTGACCATCAGCTTCGAAAACGGCAGCAAAATTATTATTAACCGTCAGGAGCCGCTGCATCAGGTGTGGCTGGCGACCAAACAGGGCGGCTACCACTTTGACCTGAAAGGCGACGAGTGGATCTGCGATCGTAGCGGCGAAACGTTCTGGGATCTGCTAGAACAGGCGGCGACACAGCAGGCGGGTGAAGAGGTGAGCTTCCGTTAAGTTTTATTGCCGGATACGCTTCGCTTATCCGGCATCATGCTCACGAGAAATACTGCTGTAACTGCGGAGTGTCGTTTTCCTGACTGACGGGCGGCACGGCGCTAATCGGCTGGGTACGGAACGGGATCACCTGCGCGCGCCCGTCGGTTTTCACAATCTGATAGAACTGCGGCAGGTTAAAGTTGATGAAGCTGGAGCCGTAGGTAAAGCGATCGTGCGACGACGAGTAGAAACGGCTGACATCGCGTACCAGCTCCTCTTTGCTGCCTTCGCAGTGGTGATACACCTCAGCCCGATTACTCTCATCCAGAATGTAGATATTAAAGCCCTGCTCATCACCCGTTTCTTCGAAAAAGAACTGAATGATCCCTTCGCTGGCAAAACCGTCAACCACTGACGGGAGTTTCACATGATTGGTCTCAACCTGAACGGAAAGCCCGTGCAGTTTGTTATGTGAAATCGCGCCATAAAATTCAATCGCGTTTTCCAGCTTCTGTACCGAAACGTTCAGGCGCTCGAAGAACAGACCCCACGTCTGACCAGAAACGCGCAGCGCTTTGAAGCGTCCGGTTTCCTGACGGGTGCTGGAGAGGCGCAACTCGATGCACTCAGACACCAGTTGCTGCACGCGGGTGCGAATTAAACCGCGCAGATGCTGGCTATAGCAGAAAACCTCGACGCTATCCGGCGGCGCGGCATCCTGGTGCATTTTGCCCAGAATCGTTTTTAACGCTTCAATCATCGCCTGCTCACCGTTGAAGTGCAGCGTACGCACTTCATTCCACGAGTTGCGGTACAGCAGGTCGACGCTACCCACCAGGCAATTTTGTTCTTCACCAAAGCTGAAGACGTCCAGCTTACGGAAATCAAAATGTACCACCTGATTGCGAAATGCTGCCGTCGGGTCATATTCAAGGTTAACGATAATCGCCAGGTGGCGAATCTCGCACGGGCTATAGAGCGCCTTCGGCGTTGGCGCTGGCAGTCGCAGCGGGAAGTGGTGCGACACGTCGGCGACCATTTCTTGCAGCTTCGGCAAATCAACAATGCCGTTGCCCTTAATAAATAAATGCGTACGCGAGGTCAGCAGGCCGTTGAACCAGGCCCACGCCACCAGTTTATTGAGGTAGCGGTTATATTCCAGCGGCTGATGGCTGATGATCGAGTCCATGTTAGGCGCGCGGTTATAGAGATACCAACCCGAACGGTTGGCACGGCCCGGCGGCACATGGATAAAGGTCAGATTCGGTTCCGAGAGATCCGGAGATATCTGCGGGTTCACCAGCGTTACTTTACCTGGTAATGCTTCAAACGCGGCATACAGCTTACGGGTCAGCACGCCGATATCCTGCGGGCTGGCGCTCACGCTGAGGTTATTTCGGCGGGCAAAACGGATCAGGTTACGATAGCTCTGCATCATCGCATCGAGCAGTTCGTTATGCGCTTCGCGTACCTGGTCAATCTTCCAGTTAGCGCGGTTATCAAGCATAGTCAGACGGGCGTCATCCCAGCCCCACTCTTTCACTAACTGACTTAATACTTCACGACGCCAGCCCACGCAGGCGCGCTCGCGGCTCAGTTTCTCACACACTTTTAAGTAGAAACATCGACGCACTAAATCCAGACGAGTCGGGTCTTCGATCGCCGTGAGGTACTCGGTAACGCGCTCCAGCATCATGCAGTAAGGGTCGAGACCAAAAGAGACGATCTCACCATCGTGCAGGCGCTGTTTAATATCTTTCGCCAACAGGCGTGGATTGGGGTATTCCCAGGAATAAGCTTCCAGCAGCAGCGTTTTCAATACCGCTTTGTACGGGGAGTCGATACTCTTGTACAGCTGCCAGAGGCTGGCGCCAAAGTACTCTTCGGCGGAGAGCGAACTGAGTCCGCCGAGATCCAGCCATTCGTTTGGCGTTAACACCCCCTGTGCGTAAAGCGTCATGACGTAATCGTCGTAATGCTCTTCTTCGTCGCCCGGCACCATATTCCACAGAATACGTTTACCCGCGAGACGCACAGCGGTGCGATAGAATTCATCAAGCAACAGGATATGCTGCGTCGAGCCACAGTCTTCACCACCCAAACTGCCGCTTTCATTGTGGCGGAAACGGTTTTCATCAATCAGGAAGAAGCTGACTTCCACGCCCAGCGAGGCGGCCCAGCTTTCCAGCAGGCTACATTTACGCTGCAGCAGCTGGCGCTCTTCGCTATCCAGCCAGGATTGATGGCAGACCCAAATATCAAGGTCAGAGGAACAGCTTTGCCCTACCGAAGAGGTGCTGCCCATTGAGTAAACGCCGGTGATAGGCAGTTCGCCCTTGGGAGGATCCTGCGGTGACATACCGCGGTACAGTTCCAGTTCGTTCAGGTAGTGGCGTTGGGTTTCATCAGGCGTGTAAAGGCATATGCCTTTGGGAACGTTACCATCAAGGTAACCCGGCATCAGCGGATGGTGGTAGTGCAATAATGTCGGCAGCAGACTGTATACCTGCTGGAAGGCAGGTCCCATGGCAGCAAGCGCGCGATCCACACGCAGTTGATTTATGGCATCCAGTCTCTGTTTCAGAGTCTCAATATAGAGGTACAAGACGTATCGCCTGATGTTGCTATCCGTCATGTTGTCGATTGCTGCGGCACAAGCGCTCACAATAATCGTCATCAATTCGGATAAACCGTATGTCAAAAATAACCGTTACCTGTTTTTTCGCCCATATTTTTTTATGCTGTACAGCCGAAAAAATGGTCTAAAACGTGATCAATTTAACACCTTGCTCATTGACCGTAAAGAAAGATGCGCTACATACAAGTGTAGCACCGTTCGTTACGTGTAAATTCCTTCATACGGTCGGGAGGTTTCTCGTCATTATTCACTGCCAGTGATGATGCAGCGCCTTTTCCTCTCACTCACGTTTGAGCGTAACGCTGACATCCCTTTGATAAGGATGTTAGGATGGTCAATGATTGATAATGACGGTAACAAGCATGTTAGACAATGTTTTGAGAATTGCCACACGCCAAAGCCCCCTTGCGCTCTGGCAGGCACATTATGTCAAAGACGCCTTAATGGCAAACCACCCCGGTCTGATCGTGGAACTGGTTCCGATGGTAACCCGTGGCGATGTGATCCTTGATACCCCGCTGGCGAAAGTTGGAGGGAAAGGGTTGTTTGTTAAAGAGCTGGAAGTCGCGCTGCTGGAAAAACGCGCCGATATCGCCGTGCATTCCATGAAGGATGTGCCGGTTGAGTTCCCTGACGGTCTTGGACTGGTCACCATTTGCGAGCGAGAGGATCCGCGTGATGCTTTCGTCTCAAATAAGTACAACACACTGGATGAACTCCCGGCAGGCAGCATCGTCGGGACATCCAGTTTGCGTCGCCAGTGCCAGTTGGCAAAGCGTCGCCCGGATCTCGTCATCCGTTCGCTGCGCGGTAACGTAGGTACGCGTCTGAGCAAACTGGATAACGGCGATTATGACGCCATTATTCTGGCGGTCGCCGGATTAAAACGTTTAGGTCTTGAATCGCGAGTCCGCACCGCTCTGCCGCCGGAAGTCTCCCTACCCGCTGTCGGGCAAGGCGCAGTTGGCATAGAATGTCGACTGGATGATATGCGCACTCAGGCGCTGTTAGCGCCGCTCAACCATGAAGAGACGGCGCTGCGCGTCAAAGCCGAACGCGCCATGAATACCCGCCTGGAAGGGGGATGTCAGGTCCCTATCGGCAGTTATGCAGAACTCATTAACGGTGAGATTTGGCTGCGGGCGCTGGTCGGCGCGCCTGACGGTTCGCAGATGGTATGCGGAGAACGTCGCGGCGCCGCGCAGGAAGCTGAACAGATGGGCATCTCTCTGGCTGAAGAGCTGCTGGAGAACGGCGCGCGCACCATTCTGGCTGAAGTTTACAACGGAGAAGCCCCCGCATGAGTATTCTGGTCACCCGCCCGTCTCCCGCAGGGGAAGAGTTAGTGAGCCGTCTGCGCACACTGGGGCAGGTGGCCTGGAGCTTTCCGCTCATCGAGTTTTCGCCCGGTCGGGAACTGGCAACGCTGGCTTCCCGACTGTCGGCGCTGACGGAAAACGATCTGGTCTTCGCCCTCTCGCAGCACGCCGTCACCTTTGCAGATGCCGAACTTCAGCAACAAGGGAAAAGCTGGCCCTCCCTTCCGCGTTATTTTGCCATTGGTCGCACAACGGCGCTGGCGCTGCATACCGTTAGCGGTTTCAATATTCACTACCCTCTGGATCGGGAAATTAGCGAAGTCTTGCTACAATTACCTGAATTACAAAATATTGCGGGAAAACGCGCGCTGATATTACGCGGCAATGGTGGCCGTGAGCTGATAGGTGAAACCCTGACAGCACGCGGAGCTGATGTCGATTTTTGTGAATGTTATCAACGCAGTGCAAAATATTACGATGGTGCAGAAGAAGCGATGCGCTGGCAATCTCGTGGTGTGACCACGGTGGTTGTCACCAGCGGAGAGATGCTACAACAGCTCTGGTCGCTCATTCCGCAGTGGTATCGTGAGCACTGGTTACTACGCTGTCGGCTGCTGGTCGTCAGTGAGCGTCTGGCGCACCTCGCCCGGGAACTGGGCTGGCAAGATATTAAGGTCGCTGATAACGCCGACAACGATGCGCTACTACGCGCATTACAATAACTCTCATAATGGGATGCCATAATGACGGAACAAGAAAAATCCTCCGCCGTGGTTGAAGAGACCAGGGAGGCCGTGGAAACCACGTCACAGCCAGTCAATACTGAAAAAAAGAGTAAGAACAGCACGGCGCTGATTCTGAGCGCTGTGGCGATTGCTATTGCGCTGGCTGCAGGCGTTGGGCTGTACGGTTGGGGGAAACAGCAGGCAACAACGCAGACAGCAACCAGCGATGCGCTGGCGAACCAGCTTACGGCGTTGCAAAAAGCGCAAGAAAGCCAAAAAGCTGAGCTGGAAGGCATTATTAAGCAGCAGGCAACGCAGTTGGATGAAGCCGCTCGCCAGCAGGCCGCGCTGGTCAAACAGCTTGACGAAGTCCAGCAAAAAGTCGCCACTATCTCCGGCAGCGATGCCGGGACATGGCTGCTGGCGCAGGCTGATTTTCTGGTGAAACTGGCCGGTCGCAAATTATGGAGCGATCAGGACGTTACTACCGCCGCGGCGCTGCTGAAAAGCGCTGACGCCAGCCTGGCGGATATGAATGACCCAAGCCTGATTACCGCCCGTCGCGCGATTACCGACGATATCGCGAGCCTCTCTGCGGTGACTCAGGTCGACTATGACGGCATTATCCTGAAAGTGAATCAGCTCTCTAACCAGATTGATAACCTGCGTCTGGCCGACAACGACACCGACGATTCGCCGATGGATTCCGACAGTAGCGAGCTTTCCAGCTCGATCAGCGAATGGCGCGTCAATCTGCAAAAAAGCTGGCAGAACTTTATGGACAGCTTTATCACCGTTCGCCGTCGTGATGAAACCGCCGTCCCGCTGCTGGCACCGAACCAGGACGTTTACTTACGTGAAAATATCCGTTCTCGCCTGTTAGTGGCCGCCCAAGCCGTGCCGCGTCATCAGGAGGAAACATATCGCCAGGCGCTGGAAAACGTCTCCACCTGGGTGCGCGCCTACTACGACACCGACGATGCAGCCACCAAAGCTTTCCTTGAAGAGGTAGACCAACTGAGCCAACAAAGCATCAGCATGGACGTACCGGAAACGCTGCAGAGCCAGGCGCTTCTCGACAAGCTCATGCAGACCCGCGTACGTAATTTACTGGCACAGCCTGCCACAGCGCCGGTTGCAGCAACTCCTGCGCCTTCAGCTGAAACTCCGGCAACTGCGCCGCAAGGAGAATAATGATGCTAAAAGTATTATTGCTCTTTGTGCTGTTGATCGCCGGGATCGTTGTCGGTCCAATGATTGCCGGTCATCAGGGCTACGTACTGATCCAGACGGATAATTACAATATCGAAACCAGCGTGACGGGTCTGGTGATCATTCTGATCGTCGCAATGGTCGTCCTGTTTGCGATTGAATGGCTGCTGCGCCGAATTTTCCGCACTGGCGCGCATACCCGCGGATGGTTTGTCGGTCGGAAGCGTCGTCGCGCCCGTAAGCAGACGGAGCAGGCGCTGCTCAAGCTGGCAGAAGGCGATTATCAGCAGGTTGAAAAGCTGATGTCGAAAAACGCCGATCATGCAGAACAGCCGGTAGTGAATTACCTGCTGGCGGCAGAAGCGGCTCAACAGCGCGGTGACGAAGCACGTGCCAACCAACACCTTGAGCGTGCTACCGAACTGGCCGGAAATGATACGATCCCGGTAGAAATCACTCGTGTTCGCCTGCAGCTGGCACGTAATGAAAATCACGCCGCACGCCACAGCGTAGATAAACTACTGGAAGTGACACCACGTCATCCGGAAGTGCTGCGTCTGGCTGAACAGGCCTACATTCGTACCGGTGCATGGAGTTCGTTACTGGATATCATTCCATCCATGGCAAAAGCGCACGTGGGTGATGACGAGCACCGCGCGATGCTGGAACAGCAGGCATGGGTTGGTCTGATGGATCAGGTTCGCGCCGATCAGGGCAGCGAGGGGCTACGTGCATGGTGGAAAAACCAGAACCGTAAAACCCGTCACCAGGTTGCCCTGCAGGTGGCAATGGCTGAACATCTGATTGAGTGTGACGATCACGATACGGCACAGCAGGTCATCATTGATGGTCTTAAACGCCAGTATGACGACCGCCTGGTGCTGCCGATCCCGCGTCTGAAAACCAACAACCCGGAACAGATAGAAAAAGTGTTGCGCCAGCAGATTAAAGCCGTCGGCGATCGCCCATTACTGTGGAGCACGCTGGGCCAGTCGCTAATGAAGCACGGCGAATGGCAGGAAGCCACGTTCGCCTTCCGTGCCGCTCTCAAACAGCGTCCAGATGCCTATGACTACGCCTGGCTTGCTGACGCGCTGGACAGACTGCATCAGCCGGAAGAAGCCGCCACCATGCGTCGTGATGGCCTGATGTTGACGCTGCAGAACAACAATCCCCCACAGTAATTCCTTCTTGCCCGGTGACGCTTCGCTTACCGGGCCTACCGTTATTTCATATACACCAAATCATTCGAGATGCTTCGAGGCGACTTGAAGGATGAGGTGTATATGCATAAAAAAACGCCCGCTCTTTTGGAGCAGGCGTTAAACAGGTCTGTATGACAACATAAATGGGTGCTTCACTCAACGTTATGTCCATGGTGTTTGATGAGGCCAGAGCGACATCTGTCTGTGGACGATAAGCACCGTAAACGGCTCTGCATCATTCCTGAGTTTATGAGGCCAGATGGCGAACATAAGAGATGGAATGAGCATCTACCCGTATATTATTGCACAAGGCATGCCACGATTGCACTGCAAAAACAATGGAACCGGACTTTTTAAGACATCAGGAAATTCGGGGAAATAAAGGCTGAGAAGGGAAAATCAGAAAACAAAAAACCCCGCCGAAGCGGGGTTCAAAATTGGTCGGCGAGAGAGGATTCGAACCTCCGACCCACTGGTCCCAAACCAGTTGCGCTACCAAGCTGCGCTACTCGCCGTTTTACTGCTTTTTGAATTTTTAGTTCAATTCTTTAAGTCGTGGTGCGAGGGGGGGGACTCGAACCCCCACATCCTAAGGACACTAACACCTGAAGCTAGCGCGTCTACCAATTCCGCCACCTTCGCATTTCACAACTTTAAATTAATGGGGTGGCTAATGGGATTCGAACCCACGACAACTGGAATCACAATCCAGGGCTCTACCAACTGAGCTATAGCCACCACTGCAAATCTTTTACGCGGTATTAAAACCACCGCAGCTCCGGCACCTTACTAAATGGTGCGCCCGACAGGATTCGAACCTGAGACCTCTGCCTCCGGAGGGCAGCGCTCTATCCAGCTGAGCTACGGGCGCTTAGCGCCGTTGCGGGGCTGGATATTACGGAGGTCTCGGTCTGCTGTCTAGTGCTTTTTTAAAATAAATTATCGTTTGGTCATGGTTTGTGCGTTTTGTCGCTTATTCCTGCAATTTTTGGGCTGTGCCATGACGATTCAAGCCAAAAACCTTATAAATGAGCGTCACGGCCAGTAAGAAGATAATGCCAACAAACAGCGACATTCGGGTATCTTCATTAAAGTACATGCCGATTAATACGCAAATCAGGAACGCCATCGTCAAATAGTTCGCCCACGGGAACAGAATCGAGCGGAAGGGATGACTGGCGATCGCCGCTTTATGCGCCTGACGGAAACGTATCTGGCTTATCAGGATCACAAACCACGGCACCATCCCCGGCAGCACGCTGGCGCTATAGACATAAACGAACACACGCTGCGGGTTGGGAATGATGTAGTTCAGGCACGAACCAACCAGCAGGATCGCGATAGAAATAGCCACGCCGGCAACCGGCACGCCCTGGCGCGAAACTTTTCCAACGGCGGCAGGTAGCTGGCGATTCTTTGCCAGCGCGTAAAGCATACGCCCACAGCTGTACATCCCACTGTTACAGCCCGACAGCGCCGCCGTCAGGACCACAAAGTTAATAATCCCTGCCGCGGCGGTAATACCAATCTTGGCAAAGGTGAGAACAAACGGGCTACCGTTACTGCCAATCTCATTCCACGGGAAAATAGTGACGATAACAAAAATCGCACCGACGTAGAAAATCAGAATACGCCACAGCACTTTCCCTACTGCACTCCGCAGCGTGACCTGCGGATTCTTCGCTTCACCCGCAGTAATGCCGATCAGCTCCACGCCCTGGTAAGAAGCCACGACAATACACAATGCCGTCAGGAAGCCTTTCCAACCACCAGCAAAGAAGCCGCCGTGCTCGGTCAGGTTGCCAAAGCCGATCGCCTGACCGCCATTGCCAAAACCGAAGAAAATCACCCCTAATCCAATGACGATCATCACAATGATGGTGGTCACTTTAATCATGGCAAACCAGAACTCAATTTCACCATACAGGCGAACCGCGGCGAGATTTGCCAACGCAACCAGCCCGACAGCAATCAGTGCGGGTATCCATTGTGCCATTTCCGGGAACCAGAACTGGACGTACACCCCGATGGCGGTAATCTCTGATATCCCCACCGCCATCCACATAAACCAGTATGACCAGGCAGTGAGATAACCAAAGAAGGGGCTCATATAACGATGGGCGTAAACAGCAAATGAACCGGCAACCGGCTCGAGGAATAACATCTCCCCCATAGAACGCATAATGAAAAAGACGAACAGCCCGGCGACGATGTATGCCAGCAGAACCGAAGGTCCCGCCCATTTCAGGGTACTGGCGGCCCCCATAAATAGCCCGACGCCAATAGTCCCCCCAAGGGCAATTAATTCGATGTGACGAGCCTCCAGCCCACGCTGTAGCTCAGGTTTGTTCTCGGCCATAAATCCTCTTGTTGTGTTTGCATACTGTCCGGTATTACCGGTTCTCGTTATGGGTACATCTTGTTATGCCATAACAGGCCATACGGCACCGACCGCTTAACGGTTGGCGTCAAAAACACCACGGCACTGCAATGATTGTTGCGAATGGTTTCCTAAAATCGCTTAAATGGCAATTAAAGCATTCAAAAAATAAATAGATTGTGCGAGAAAGCAGCGATTATGTTGTGAATAAGTAGCGTAATTAGCAGATCACGCTACTTATCAAAGGAGAGAGGGCGTCAGAGGTTGCCGGTATAGTGCCAGCTGAGATAGCGTAATAAGCGAATTTGACGAGTGATACGGCTTGGCTGCGACAATAAGCGATACAGCCACTCCAGCCCCAGACTCTGCCAGATTCGCGGCGCACGCTTAACGTGACCGGTAAAGACGTCGTAGGTACCACCGACGCCCATATACAGCGCTTCAGGGTGAATCTTCCGGCAGTCACGCATAAAGATCTCTTGTTTCGGCGAGCCCATCGCCACCGTCACAATCTGCGCACCGCTGGCGTGGATACGTTCAAACAATGCCTGACGCTGGTCCGGGGTAAAATAACCGTCCTGACTGCCTACAATGTTCACGCGCCACTGGGCACGCAGTTTGGCTTCCGTTTGCGCCAGAACTTCAGGCTTGCCACCAATCAGGAAGACAGGCGTTCCTTCCTGCCCGGCTCGCGCCATAAGCGCTTCCCAAAGATCAGCCCCTGCCACGCGTGAAACCTGCGCCTGCGGGAATTTTTTGCGCACTGAACGCACCACGCTAATCCCATCCGCATATTTGAACTCAGCGGCGTTGATCAGATCCCGCACTTCAGGGTTATCTTCTGCCGTTAGCATCTTCTCGGCGTTGATTGCCACCAGCGTTCCAGGCCTGAGATGCCCCTCGGCAAACAGGTAATTTAGCGCATGCTGCATATCGCGCCAGCCAATCAATTGTAGCCCGCGCAGCGAGTAGAGTGGCGCAGTTGTGTTATCTGTCATTACGATCCTTCAATCTGTGTCCGGGGCAGCGATTTGATTCGTTTATGGATGAGTCCCGCACTATCGAATAGCCAAAACAGCAGTTTTGCCACCAGCAGACACACGCCGAAAATCACGAGGAAAAAGACCACTCGCGAGACAAACGAATCCAGCCCTTCACGTGCCAACACGATCATATTGAAAATAGCGCCAAAACAGAAACTGTGCAGAATCGCCGCCTTGTAGCGATTGGTTTCGCGGTTGCCTAACTCATACAGCCAGTCAAACCACTTGATGATGAGTCCAACGACAATCGCGCCTAACGGGATAAACAGCGCCCCGCCCATCACCACCAGTGAACCAATTAACGTCGGCGAAATCGCCAGACCTGAGTGGTTGTTCAACACTTCCCAGGTAAAGTAGTTCGCTGAGTTGAGGACGATACTCGGCCGCCCAGGCCAAAGCCAGGAAGGGATAAAGACGTAGAAGTCACGGACAATCGGCGCCAGCCCTTGAAACTCAATATTGTGGTAATTTTGCAGCAACAGCGCCAGATTCTCCCACGGCGAGAAAGTGTCCCGCGTGAGGTACAGGAAAGTATAAAACGCCTCGTCGCCGCTAACGTTCATCCCATAGCGCTTCAGCGCCAGCCAGAACATCCCGACGATACCCAGCACGCCCGCGGCGGCCAGCATCCACAGCGAAATCCAGCCGCGAATGATGCCGATAAACAAGAAGATGGCAAACGCAATGATGATATTGGCGCGCGTCCCGCCAACAATCATATAGGTCAGCAAACCAAACGCGACGGTACTCACCAGGAAGAATAACCACGCTTTGCTGTCCTGACGCAGGAAATAGACCACCAACATTGCCGGAATGAAGAAGTAGAAGAAACGCTTCAGAGCGACCCCAGAGACTTCGCTGGAAAAAATTTGGCTGTAGGATTGCAGTCTGAACAGCAGGAATCCGTTGTGCATAAAGAAGACGCCCACGCTCACCAATGCAATCGCCATCAGGATAACCCAGGTCAAATGCGCTTCAACGCGATTGATGGTAAATAGCGGCCTGCGTGGCTTATCCTCGACTCGCTTGCGAAGGCGGGTTTTATACGTCACGTAGTAGACGGCATAGAAACAGGCGGCTGACAGCAAGGCCTGCAGTAGGATCTCCGGCGGAGCAACTGCCACATCAAAACGGAACACCAGTATGCTGGTCAACGGGAATCCGAAGAAGAACGTCAGCAAAAACAGCAGTGAGAAGAAAACATTGAAGTTAAAACGCACGCGGCGGAATTCAAACCAGGTCAGCGTGGCGATAAACAAGGTGGAGAGCAGCCATACCACCAGCAGACCGCTAAATTGCATCAGGCTCATACAGTTTCTCCTGAAGCAATGCGCAGCGCGTTGTGCCACGGCTGCAGATAATTCGGGCTAAAGAAGGTTATTGTATTTTTATCTACCGATGCCAACTGGCGCTGCGCTTCGCGTACTACGCCTTCATTGAGCTCATCAGTGGTAAATAACACCGGGAGATTCTGTTCCACCATATCCTGCCAGAAGGGATTTTCACGGTTGAGCACGCACGGGATACCGGCCTGAATCAGTAAACACAGGGTACCGATCCCCTGCTGACGGGCAAAAATAAAGTAACCCAAATCACACTGACGTAATAATGTCAGATAGGCATCAAATTCCAGCTTTTCACTTAAAATTTGCAGATTCTCAGCGCTAAACAATGCCAGGCCGGCCTGACGAACCTCGTCGATATAAGCCGCATTATTGGCGGGGTACCCCATCGGTACAATCACATTCACCGTGTCGCCGAACTGCTGATGGACGGCGCGTAGCGCGGCAATATGCTCATTGCTGCGATCGCCAGAGTTGCCAACCAGCACCGTCATCTTGCCGCTGCGCTGACACGCGTTGCTCATATTATTGAGCGAGGGATCCATCCGCGTTGGGAAATAGAGCAACTCGCCACGCACGCGCGGATGCTGTTCGGCGAAATAGCTCAAATCACCCCGCGTGGCAAATACGCAGCCCACACGGTTCTGCGCCATACGGCGAATGGGGTAAAACAGGCGAAATTTCAGTCCACTGGAGACTTCATATAAATCCGCGCCCCAGATATGCCAGTAAAACTGCTCTGGTTTAATTCCCCCGCTCAGCAGCGCTAACCACAGGCTGGTGTTGAACTGACCGTGGAAGAAAAATCGCTGTTGGCGATCCGCTTTTGCTTTCGCGATAACCGCTTCAGCCAGCGCCTTTTTCCCACCATAGAAGCTTAGCGATAACGCCGGGCAGTTCTCACTGAATCCGGCATCCTGACCTGCAACCATAAACGTGCGCGCGTGCTCGCTCGTCGCGGCCAGCGAGTCGTTGAAAAACCGCAGCACGGTTTGGTTATGGTGAGGGATATCCGATCCCAGAACGTGAATCAGTACAGTCATACCCGCCTACGCCAGAGTAAAAACACGCCACAACAAAGAGAGAAATAGACAATGTACGTTGCCATGTAAGCCTGTGCCGCGCCCAGCGCACCATGTGCAGGGATCAGCCAATGGGCAAACGCCGTCAATAACATGAACTGGCTAATTTCTGCCAAGATATAAAACCGCAGCGACGCTTTCGCGATCACCAGATAACCGAAAACATAGGCGCCGACTTTCAGCACATCACCGACCAGTTGCCAGGCGAACAGGTCGCGCATGGCGGTGAATTTAGCGGAGAAAAGCAGCCAGATAGCAAAATCGCGCAGTAGCCAGACGGTAAAGCTTGCGGCAGCAACCGCCGGCAGCACGAATTTCAACGACTTGATCACTTCGCGTGTAATGTCGCGCTTTTCAGTCAAACGCGACAACGTCGGCAGCAAGTAAACGCTGAATGAGGCGGTGATAAATTGCAGATAAGCATCGGAGATACTGCTCACCCCCTGCCAGATCCCCACATCATCCCAGCTGTACTGCGCCGCCAACAGGTTTCGCATCATCACATATGCCACTGGCAGCGTTACGGAGGTAATCAGCGCCATCAGCGTAAACTTGCTTAACTGCCCTGCCAGACCGTTATCCCACGAGGGTTTCAGGTAATGCAGGGGGATAGTCCCACGCTTAATCAGCATTATAGCGGCAGGGATTACGACCAGCGCAGGTACCAGCGCCAGGCCCAGCAAGGCGCCTTCATACCCTCCCAGGCGATAACAGCCATAATAAGCCGCTACACCCACCAGGCTCCCCACAATCAACGACAGCGCGTTACCCGCCGCATCGCGGAAGCCCTTCATCAGCGCCAGCAGCAGGTTCGCCCAGGCAATGCCCATCTGCACCAGCGCAACCAGTCGAACCAGCCCCTGATAATGAGTATGACCAAATAATCCCTGACTGATAGGTGCGGCCGCCAGCAAAAAAATCACCGCCATCAGCGTAGAGAATCCCAGCACCATCGCGGAAGATGTACCAACCACCTTACGGAGCCGGGCCGGATCGTCATGATGCTGCGCAACGTATTTCGTGACGCCATTGAAAATGCCGGCCCCCGCCAACACGCCAAGCACGGTGACCATCTGGCGGAAGTTACCCGCCTGCCCCACGCCTGCCGGGCCAAACGACACCGCCAGCAACTTCACAACCAGCAAACCTGCGCCAATTTTTACCAGCGTACTGGCCGCCGTCCATAAGGACGCTTTTGCAAGCGACATATCAGGCAAAGTAGTTGAGTAAGGTCGTAATGACTGTTCGCTGGTTCACCGGCGACAGATTGTAGAACAGCGGTAAACGCAGCAGGCGTTCGCTCTCTTTGGTGGTGTAACGATCAACACCGGCAAACACGCCGAATTTATCGCCAGCCGGGCAATCATGCAGCGGGATATAGTGGAACACCGCCATAATTTCAGCTTCTTTCAGGAAGTTAATCAACGCCGTGCGATCGTCGATATCGCGCAGCTTGATGTAAAACATATGGGCATTCTGTACGCAACCCTCCGGTATCGAAGGCAGCTCAATACGCCCGGCACGCGCCAGCGGTTCCAGGGCATCGTAATACTTTTGCCACAGCGCCAGACGCTGCTGGTTAATACGATCAGCCGCTTCCAACTGCGCCCACAGATAAGCCGCCTGCAGATCGGACATCAAATAGCTGGAACCGATATCACGCCAGGTATACTTGTCTACCTGGCCGCGGAAAAACTGACTACGGTTCGTCCCTTTTTCACGGATGATCTCTGCGCGCTCGACTAATTTTTTATCATTAATCAGCGTCGCTCCACCTTCCCCGCCTGCGGTATAGTTTTTGGTCTCATGGAAGCTAAAGCAGCCGATGTGACCAATCGTACCCAGCGCACGCCCCTTGTAGGTCGACATGACGCCCTGGGCGGCATCTTCCACCACATACAGGTTATGTTTAGTGGCCAGCCCCATGATGGTATCCATTTCGCAGGCCACGCCCGCGTAATGTACCGGCACAATAGCGCGGGTTTTATCGGTGATCGCCGCTTCAATCAGCGTTTCGTCAATGTTCATGGTATCCGGGCGAATATCAACAAAGACGATTTTCGCGCCGCGCAACACGAAGGCATTGGCCGTAGAGACAAACGTGTAGCTCGGCATAATGACTTCATCGCCAGGCTGGATATCCAGCAGCAATGCCGCCATCTCAAGCGATGCGGTGCAGGAGGGCGTCAGCAGCACTTTCTCACTGCCAAAATGCTGCTCCAGCCACTGCTGACAGCGACGGGTAAAGCCACCGTCACCACACAGTTTGCCGCTATTCATCGCAGACTGCATGTAATCGAGTTCAGTTCCCACCACCGGCGGTGCATTAAATGGAATCATCGTGTCACCTGTATAACCAATACGCGGTGCTTTCCACATTCGCACCACTGTGTATATAACGTTTAAGCGCGGCGGTGTTGCCCATTTGGGTCGCCACACGCAATGTTGTTTTACCGCGGGCCTGTGCCCAGTAAAGCGCGGCCTGCATCAGTTCTGCACCCGCACCACGCCCGGCCAGCAGGCCAATTCGCGCCTCGGTCGCATTCAGTTCACGCAGCGAGACATAGCCACGAATCTCACCAGTCGGTTTACGAAAAACGAGGCACTGATGATCAAACGTCCCCAGCACCGCGTTTTCAATCCACTGTGCGTAGAAACGCGCGCTGGCATCTTCGGCATACCACGGGGCGCGAAAACGACTTTGCGCAAATGCCTGTCCTGCCAGATGGCGTAATACCGGGATATCCGTAGGTTGCGCGACCTGCGCACCGGGGTCGCCGCTGGCACACGTCACCGGCAGTACAAAATCGACTTCACCTTCTACCAGTGAGAAACCCAAATGCTGCAGAGCATCTAATTCATGGCTATTTGCGGCAAGTATTTTTGCTTGTACACGCGACCAGGGCAGCAACGCATCCGCAGTTAGAACCGGTGCGCGTTGGTCAAAACGGACAATGGCGCTATTCACGCCAAAGAACGTATTTTCCCAGCTAAGCGGCTCAATACTGGCGCGGACGAGCACGGAGCAGCTCCAGCAGGTATTGGCCATAACCCGTTTTGGCCAGTGAACTGGCGGCACGCTTCACGCCTTCGTCATCCAGCCAGCCGTTACGCCAGGCGATTTCTTCCAGACAGGCTATTTTAAAGCCCTGGCGTTTCTCCACCGTCTGCACAAAAGTGCTCGCTTCGATCAAACTGTCATGCGTACCGGTATCCAGCCAGGCAAAGCCACGCCCAAGCAATTCAACCGTCAGATGTCCGTCATCAAGATACATCTGGTTGATAGACGTAATCTCCAGCTCCCCACGCTCAGAAGGTTTCACGCGTTTCGCGTATTCCACCACTTTGCTGTCATAAAAATAGAGCCCTGTCACCGCCCAATTAGATTTCGGCGCTTTCGGCTTCTCTTCCAGAGAGACTGCGCGAAAATTGTCATCAAACTCAACAACACCAAAACGTTCAGGGTCCATGACCTGATAGCCAAACACCGTCGCGCCTTGCGTTCTGGCGGCCACATGACGCAGTTTTGGACTGAATCCTTGACCAAAGAAGATGTTGTCCCCTAACACCAGGCACGATGGTTCACCGTTAAGAAACGTTTCACCGATAATAAAAGCCTGCGCTAATCCATCCGGGCTCGGTTGCTCAGCATAGTGCAGTTCAATGCCGAACTCAGATCCATCGCCCAGCAAACGCTGGAAATAGCCTTTATCTTCCGGAGTGGTGATAATCAGGATTTCGCGAATTCCCGCCAGCATCAGTACCGATAGCGGGTAGTAAATCATCGGCTTATCGTAAATGGGCAATAGTTGCTTCGATACGCCCCGCGTAATGGGATACAGGCGAGTACCTGAGCCACCCGCCAGAATGATACCTTTCATGCGTTGTCTCCTCCGCAAAACCAGGCTGTTAGCCCTTCAGACCTAAACGTTCGCCCTGGTAACTGCCGTCCTGCACGGGTTTCCACCATGCCTGATTATCCAGATACCACTGCACGGTTTTGCGCATTCCACTTTCAAACGTTTCCTGCGGCATCCACCCGAGTTCACGCGCAATTTTTGAAGCGTCAATGGCGTAACGCAAATCATGGCCTGGGCGATCGTCCACAAAAGCGATCAAGTCGCGGTACTGCGCGATGCCCTGCGGTTTATGCGGAGCCAGCTCTTCCAACAGGCTGCAAACCGTTTCGACAACATCCAGGTTTTTACGCTCGTTATGGCCACCAATATTATAGGTTTCCCCAACCGTGCCCGTCGTCGCCACGCAATAGAGCGCCCTGGCGTGATCTTCTACATACAACCAGTCACGGATCTGTTGACCATTGCCATATACCGGCAACGGTTTGCCCGCCAGTGCGTTGAGGATCATCAGTGGAATCAGTTTTTCCGGGAAATGGTACGGACCATAGTTATTGGAACAGTTGGTAATCAGCGTTGGCAGACCGTAGGTACGCAGCCAGGCGCGAACCAGATGATCGCTGCTGGCTTTCGACGCGGAATAAGGGCTGCTCGGCGCATACGGCGTGGTTTCGGTGAAGAAATCATCTGTGGAATGGAGATCGCCATACACCTCGTCAGTCGAGATATGGTGGAAACGAAACGCCAATTTTTCCTCGCTGGCTAATGTACTCCAGTAAGCGCGCGCCGCTTCCAACAGCGTGTAGGTTCCCACAATGTTGGTTTCGATAAAGGCGGCGGGACCATGAATTGAACGATCGACATGGCTTTCTGCAGCCAGATGCATCACGCAGTTCGGCTGATATTGTTGAAACACCCTGTCGAGCGATGCCCGATCGCAAATATCCACTTTCTCAAAGGCAAAACGGGAATTCTGCGCAACCGGCTCCAGCGACATCAGGTTTCCGGCGTAGGTCAGCTTATCGACCACAACCACCGCATCCTCGGTATCATGAATGATATGTCGCACAACCGCCGAGCCGATAAATCCCGCTCCACCGGTAACCAGGATTCGTTTCATTAGCGCCAGACCCCTTTGGTATCAACGATGTACTGCTGTTGAACCGCATCGCCTTTGATGCCTTTAAATTCATTATGGTCAACCAACATGACCAACACATCAGCACGTGCCAGAGCATCGTCCAGCGTCGCCAGTTGGCAAAGACCATCCAGTTTTTTCGGCAGTTGATGGATGTTCGGTTCCACCACCAGCATTTCGCCTTTGTGCCATTGCGCAATATTCTGCGCAATTCCCATCGCCGGGCTTTCACGCAAATCGTCAATATTGGGTTTGAATGCCAGACCAAAACAGGCAATTTTCACTTCGCTAGCCCGTTTGTTGGTATCCGCCAGACAGTCGGCTACGGCAGCCTTTACCCGATCGACCACCCAATGCGGTTTACCATCGTTTACCTCACGCGCGGTGCGGATCAATTTCGCCTGCTGCGGGTTCTGCGCCACGATAAACCACGGATCGACCGCGATACAGTGTCCACCTACGCCAGGGCCGGGCTGCAAAATATTCACGCGTGGATGCCGGTTTGCCAGGCGAATCAGTTCCCAGACGTTGATCCCCTGATCGGCGCAAATCAGCGACAGTTCATTGGCGAAGGCGATATTGACATCGCGAAAGCTATTTTCCGTCAGCTTACACATTTCTGCGGTGCGGGCGTTGGTCACCACACATTCGCCTTCGAGAAAGATGTTGTACAGCTCGCTGGCGCGCGCGGAACAGACGGAGGTCATTCCTCCAATCACCCGATCGTTTTTAATCAGTTCGACCATTACCTGACCAGGCAGTACGCGCTCTGGGCAATAAGCAATGTTAACGTCCGCCTGTTCACCGACCTGCTGCGGGAAAGTCAGGTCAGCCCGCATTTCTGCAAGCCATGCGGCCATCTGTTCAGTTGCCCCGACAGGTGAAGTGGATTCCAGAATCACCAATGCGCCTTTTTTCAAAACTGGCGCAATAGATTTCGCCGCGGCTTCTACGTAGACCATATCGGGTTCATGATCTCCCTTGAACGGGGTAGGCACCGCAATCAGATACGCATCAGCATCTACGGGTGTCGCGCTCGCACGTAAAAACCCATTTTCGACCGCCGTTTTCACCACTGCACCCAGATCGGGCTCAACGATGTGAATTTCACCGCGATTAATGGTATCCACCGCATGTTGATTTATATCTACGCCAATTACGTGTTTTTGACGGGAAGCAAAGGCAGCCGCCGTTGGCAGTCCGATATAACCCAGCCCAATGACAGAAATGGTCGTAAAACTCATAGCGATATCCGATTATTTTTTAATGCTTCTAAAATGCGGTCACATGCCAGCCCGTCTCCATACGGATTATGGGCGCGGCTCATGATCTGATATTCATTGTCGTCATGCAGCAAACGCGTGACTTCTTCAACAATCCGCTGTGGGTCTGTACCTACCAGGCGTACAGTCCCTGCGGTAATAGCTTCCGGGCGCTCCGTTGTTTCACGCATCACCAGCACAGGTTTCCCCAGAGACGGCGCTTCTTCCTGAATCCCGCCGGAATCAGTAAGGATCAGCCAGGCGTGATTCATCAGCCATACGAATGGCAGGTAGTCCTGCGGTTCAATCAACACCACATTTTCAACGTGACCCAGGATGCGATTGACCGGCTCACTGACGTTAGGGTTCAGGTGTACCGGATAGACAATCTGCACATTTTGGTTAGACGCGGCTATTTCCGCCAGGGCATGACAGATTTGCTCAAAACCGCGACCGAAGCTTTCCCGACGATGACCGGTCACCAGGATCATCTTTTTATCAGCATCCAGGAAAGGATAACGTTCGGCCAGATCCGCACGCAGCATCTCATTTCCCAGTACGCGATCCCGAACCCAGATCAACGCGTCAATAACCGTATTACCCGTGACGAAAATACGATCATCAGGGATAGCTTCTCGTAACAGATTTTGGCGCGAGTTTTCTGTTGGGGCAAAATGATACATTGCCAGACGCCCGGTCAGCGTACGATTAGCCTCTTCCGGCCATGGTGAATAGAGATCGCCTGTACGTAAACCAGCCTCTACATGCCCCACCGGGATGCGCTGATAGAACGCGGCCAGACTGGTAGCAATCGTGGTTGTGGTATCACCATGAACCAACACCACATCGGGTTTGAATTCAGCCAAAATAGGCTTTAACCCTTCCAGGATGCGGCAGGTTATTTCTGTTAGTCCCTGACCTGGCTGCATAATATTGAGATCGTAGTCAGGTACAATGGAAAAAAGATTCAACACCTGATCGAGCATCTCCCGATGCTGCGCCGTAACGCAAACTTTCGCCTCAAAATCAGGATCTTTTTCCAGCGCATGAACCAGAGGAGCCATCTTAATGGCCTCCGGTCGCGTACCAAATACAGTCAGTACTTTCACATCGATTCTCTTCGGATTGGCAGTGAGAGCCCAGCCCCTCACTGCAACGGCATTGCTAAATCGTACGGCGACGGGTTAACGCGACACCAGCACCGATCAGAGCCCCAACGATACCCCACATAATCATCAGGAAGGCGCGACGAGGGCTGTCACGTTTTACCGGCTCTTCCGGCGTTCTCAAATAACGATAGGTCTGAAAACGCGGATCTAAAGTTGGTCCAACGTTCAGGGTGTTCAGCATTGCCCTGTTCTGGAAATAGTCCAGATCGAAATCCGGACCAATTGACTGCAGATTCTCGAGTCGCGCCTGCAACATAGGACGTCCGAGTAAGAACAATTCTGAATCCGGCAATTCATCAGCTGGAACATCTGTGGAAGTACGCGAAATATTATGCTGCTCAGCAATTTTAAGCGCTTGTTCAATGCTGTGGACGCGGCGAGAGAAAATGGATTTTGCCACTTCTTCCTGACGTTTAACCTGCGCTTTCATCTGCACAGTGCGTGCAGCCCATGCGCCTTTTAACTCATCGTTCAGATGACGTGCCGCGCGTTGGCTGGCAAACGCGACGTACTGGCGCAGCAAATTGTTGGCATCAGGAGCCGTCTCGGCAATCAGCTTCACGCTGTCATTGGTATTACGCAGCGCATCGCCAGGCAAAAACTGAATGTTATTGATCAGTTCATCCAGCATCGCCGCATCGGCTTTGCTATTACCGACCATACGCTGCTTATAGTAATCAGTCTGCTGCCAGAATTCTCGGCGTGTATCCCAGGAGGCAAGCTGCATAATGAATTCTTTATAGGCCTCATCCATTACTGACGGTTGGTCCGTGGACGCAAGACTGGCCTTAATATCCAGGTTGCGTAAAAACTGTTGTTGAGAGTAAAAGCCACCCAACATATTGACCGTTGGCCTGTCCGTAATCGCCGTGGCGCTCCACTCCTGACGCGCAAAAAACGTATAGGCGAGGGCCGCTATCGCGAAGGCGAGAGCCATACCGACGATCCACACCTTCCCTGACCACAAGGTACGAAACAACCCACGGATATCCAGTTCATTTTCAGCGCTCACGGCGTCTTCCCCCGGTAATGGTTGTCTCATCTCATCCTCAATTTACTTGGTTAAGTTTGGTTTGCCTTCACGAATTCTTCGCAATCTGCGCTTCACTCGCTTGATAAATCTCGCTACCTTCCAGGCACGCTTGATACAGTAACCGTAGAGGCCAAAAGCCAGTAAAAAAAGCAACAACATGGCCCATTCAGGGACTAAGCGAAAATATTCAGCCAACACGCCGATAGACGCCAGTACCGCCGCAGCCAGCGTAATCAGAACAAATGCTTGTCGGGAAGTAAACCCTGCCCGCATCACCAAATGATGTATGTGTTGACGATCCGCGGAGAAAGGGCTCATGCCTTTTCGCAAACGTCGGTACATGATTGCCACCATATCCATCAATGGAATGGCAATAATCCACAGTGCAGTTACCGGGCTAATGGGGTGAGTTTTGCCCTGCGTAGTCTCCAGCAGGATCCAAATAATGGTGAAGCCAATCAGTGTACTGCCCGCGTCACCCATAAAAACTTTATAGCGACGTCCAAGGATGCCCAGATTTAGCAGGATATAAGGCAGAATGGCGGCGATCATGGCAAAACACCAGATAGCCAGACTCGTCTGACCATCAAACCACAAAATGAATCCCATCGCCGCAAATGAAACGCTGGACAACCCACCTAGCAGACCATCAATCCCATCCACCATATTGAAGGCGTTTATTGCCGCCCAGACGGCAAACAGCGTGAGTAAATAGCCGAACGGACCGAGCACCATCTCCCAGGGGCCAAAAATATACCCAAGGCTAAGAAGATAGAGTTTGCCAACCGACATCATAATAATGCCGATCGCGGCCTGGATAATCGCACGGATTTTTACACTGATATCAAAGCGATCGTCTAACGCGCCGACCAAAACTAATACACCAGCACAGGCCAGAAAGAGAGAAGCATGCGGGATGTAGTAGTCAGCAATGGCAAACGTAAAACATACACCTGCGTAAGCCGAAATCCCTCCAACCAACGGAATCAATCCCTGATGCCGTTTACGGAAGTTGGGTTTATCCACTAAACCAATCTTTTTTGCGACCTTGCGGGCAAAGAAAAGAAACAGTGTTGTGAATAAGAAAATACTGATGAGATCAGTGCTTACTGTCAGTAAATTCACAATGCATGCTCTCAGAGAATATTAATAGCAGAAGTATAACCACGAAGACCTATATTCAGAAGGGAAACCCGACTTCATACCCAATGGTTTTGTATAATTATCAACCACAAGAAACAGATTACGAATCTTTTTCTACTTGTTGGTACTTCATACCGTATTATCGTTATTGTGTCGTTAAGATTACAGCCACAAAAGCAAAACGCCACGTAAAAACGTGGCGTTTTCGGATGAGACCTGAATTACGAACGTTTCATCATGTCGAAGAAGTCGTCATTAGTCTTGGTCATCGCCAGCTTGTTAATGAGGAATTCCATGGCATCAATTTCACCCATCGGATGGATGATTTTGCGCAGGATCCACATTTTCTGCAGCTCTTCCTGGGTGGTGAGCAGCTCTTCTTTACGGGTACCGGAACGGTTGTAGTCGATAGCCGGGAAGACGCGTTTTTCAGCAATCTTACGAGAGAGATGCAGTTCCATGTTGCCGGTACCTTTAAACTCTTCGTAGATAACTTCATCCATTTTAGAGCCGGTATCGATCAGCGCAGTCGCGATGATGGTCAGGCTACCGCCCTCTTCCACGTTACGCGCCGCACCGAAGAAACGCTTCGGACGATGCAAGGCGTTGGCATCAACACCACCGGTCAAAACTTTACCGGAAGCCGGAACCACGGTGTTGTAAGCACGCGCCAGACGGGTGATGGAATCGAGCAGAATGATAACGTCTTTCTTGTGTTCAACCAGACGTTTCGCCTTCTCGATAACCATTTCCGCAACCTGAACGTGGCGGGAGGCTGGTTCGTCAAAGGTAGACGCAACCACTTCACCTTTCACCAGACGCTGCATCTCGGTAACTTCTTCCGGACGTTCGTCAATCAGCAGCACCATCAGCACGCAGTCCGGATGGTTGTAAGCAATGCTCTGCGCGATGTTCTGCAGCAGCATGGTTTTACCTGCTTTCGGCGGAGCAACAATCAGACCACGTTGGCCACGACCGATCGGTGATGCCAGATCCAGTACACGCGCCGTTAAGTCTTCAGTAGAACCGTTACCACGTTCCATACGCAGACGAGAGTTTGCGTGCAGCGGTGTTAAGTTCTCAAAGAGGATTTTGTTACGGGCGTTTTCTGGTTTGTCGTAGTTAACTTCGTTAACTTTCAACAGCGCAAAGTAGCGTTCACCTTCTTTCGGCGGGCGAATCTTACCAGAGATGGTATCACCAGTGCGGAGGTTGAAACGGCGGATTTGGCTGGGAGAAACGTAGATGTCATCAGGACCGGCGAGGTAGGAGCTGTCTGCAGAGCGGAGGAAACCAAATCCATCCTGCAATATCTCCAGCACACCGTCACCAAAGATATCTTCGCCACTCTTTGCGTGCTGCTTCAGGATGGCAAAAATAATGTCCTGCTTGCGCATACGAGCCAGGTTTTCAAGGCCCATATTTTCGCCGAGAGTGATCAGCTCAGAAACCGGCGTATTCTTTAATTCGGTAAGATTCATAATGGTGTGAGTTCTTAAACTTGGGGTAAATCTCGAACTTAATGTTGTGAATGGTATGGCAGGGTCATCCATGCCTGTTTACGGCCATCAACTCATGTCTGTTCGCTGTCTGGTCACAGGAAAGTACGCAGAACTGAAACGACAAGACGGATTGAGTGACAAGCCAGGAATCTGTCCACTTCTCGCGCGAGAAACAACGGGAAGTATTGGATATAACTAGATTCAAACTTAATAAGGTATGTTTAATACGAAGTCAACACTAACTTAGCACGACTCAAGTCGGGCGTCCAGTCATCCGAATCATTTCGAAGTATGGTCGCCCGATCATGAGACTTCCTTACGCTAAATTAGCGTCGAGGAATTCTTTCAACTGACCTTTGGATAGTGCGCCGACTTTAGTCGCCGCAACTTCGCCGTTTTTAAACAGCAGCAGGGTCGGGATGCCACGGATACCATACTTCGGCGCGGTGCCTGGGTTTTGGTCAATGTTCAGTTTAGCAACCGTCAATTTGCCCTGATATTCGTCAGCGATTTCATCCAGAATTGGAGCGATCATTTTGCACGGACCGCACCACTCTGCCCAGAAATCAACGAGGATAGCTCCGTCCGCTTTGAGTACATCCGTGTCAAAACTGTCGTCAGTCAGGTGAATAATTTTATCGCTCATATTAACTCCACAGGAATAAGCCTGGTGCGTTGGTGTACTCTTAATCAACGACGTGTTGATGTAGCATTAACCAACTAAAGGTTGACTTTATTTCACCGGATACGCTTTCGTAAAGCAATAGTAAGCTGATATTCTACCACACTATGAGCAAAACACATTTAACAGAACAGAAGTTTTCCGACTTCGCCCTGCACCCAAAGGTGATAGAAGCCCTTGAAAATAAAGGCTTTCATAACTGCACGCCCATTCAGGCCCTCGCGCTGCCGCTAACGCTGGCAGGTCGTGATGTTGCAGGGCAGGCGCAAACCGGTACCGGAAAAACGATGGCGTTCCTGACGTCAACGTTTCATTATCTTCTCTCTCATCCCGCGATTGCCGATCGCAAGGTGAACCAACCGCGTGCGTTAATTATGGCGCCAACGCGTGAGTTAGCCGTGCAGATCCACGCTGACGCCGAGCCGCTGGCACAGACCACCGGTTTGAAATTAGGCCTGGCTTATGGCGGCGACGGTTATGACAAACAGCTGAAAGTGCTGGAAAGCGGCGTCGATATTCTTATCGGCACGACCGGTCGTCTCATCGACTATGCAAAACAGAACCACATTAACCTGGGCGCGATTCAGGTCGTGGTGCTGGATGAAGCCGATCGTATGTACGATCTGGGCTTTATCAAAGATATCCGTTGGCTGTTCCGTCGTATGCCGCCAACCACCCAACGTCTGAACATGCTGTTTTCTGCAACCCTCTCTTACCGCGTTCGCGAACTGGCGTTCGAACAGATGAATAACGCCGAGTACGTTGAAGTCGAACCGGAACAGAAGACAGGTCACCGTATTAAAGAAGAGCTCTTCTATCCTTCCAACGAAGAGAAAATGCGTTTGCTGCAAACGCTGATTGAAGAAGAGTGGCCAGATCGCGCCATCGTCTTTGCTAACACCAAGCATCGTTGTGAAGATATCTGGGGCAGCCTTGCCGCAGACGGTCATCGCGTCGGTCTGTTGACCGGTGACGTGGCGCAGAAAAAACGTCTGCGTATCCTTGATGAGTTCACCCGTGGCGATCTCGACATTCTCGTTGCGACGGATGTCGCCGCGCGTGGTCTGCATATCCCAGCCGTAACGCACGTATTTAACTATGACCTGCCGGATGACTGTGAAGATTACGTTCATCGTATCGGTCGTACCGGTCGCGCCGGTGCAAGCGGTCACTCTATCAGCCTGGCCTGTGAAGAATACGCGCTGAATTTACCAGCAATCGAGACCTATATCGGTCACTCGATCCCGGTCAGCAAGTACAACCCGGATGCGCTGATGACCGATCTGCCGAAGCCGTTACGCTTAACGCGTCCGCGCACAGGCAATGGCCCACGCCGTACCGGTGGTGCTCCGCGTAATCGTCGTCGTTCAGGTTAACGTTAGATATGCTCACAACCACTTCGCTGTACGCCGCAATTGATTTAGGCTCGAATAGTTTTCATATGCTGGTTGTACGCGAGGTGGCGGGAAGCATTCAGACACTCACGCGTATTAAACGCAAGGTGCGTCTGGCCGCTGGCCTCAACAGCGACAACGTTCTTTCCGCTGAAGCTATGGAGCGCGGCTGGCAATGCCTGCGCCTGTTTGCTGAACGTCTGCAGGATATCCCTCAGCCGCAAATCCGTGTGGTCGCCACGGCAACATTACGCATCGCGGTAAACGCCGATGAGTTTATCTCCAAAGCGCAAGAGATCCTCGGCTGCCCTGTCCAGGTCATCAGCGGCGAAGAAGAAGCGCGGCTGATTTATCAAGGTGTTGCCCACACCACCGGCGGTGCCGATCAGCGTCTTGTCGTTGATATTGGCGGTGCCAGTACTGAACTGGTTACCGGCTCCGGCGCGCAAACCACCTCTCTGTTCAGCCTGTCAATGGGCTGCGTCACCTGGCTCGAAAGGTATTTCACCAATCGTAATCTGGCACAGGAAAACTTTGACGAAGCAGAGAAAGCGGCTCGCGAAGTTCTGCGCCCGGTCGCCGACAAACTGCGTTTTCATGGCTGGAAAGTTTGCGTTGGTGCCTCTGGCACCGTCCAGGCGTTACAGGAAATCATGATGGCGCAAGGCATGGATGAGCGCATTACGTTGGCCAAGCTTCAGCAGCTTAAACAACGCGCCATTCATTGTGGTCGTCTGGAAGAGCTGGAAATAGAAGGGTTAACGCTGGAACGCGCACTGGTTTTTCCCAGCGGACTGGCCATTCTGATCGCCATTTTCACCGAACTGAATATTCAATGCATGACTCTGGCCGGCGGCGCACTACGCGAAGGTCTGGTCTACGGCATGCTGCACTTGCCGGTTGATCAGGACATTCGCAGCCGTACGCTGCGTAATATTCAGCGTCGATTTATGGTCGACACCGATCAGGCGAATCGCGTCACGCAATTGGCTGTACATTTACTCGAACAGGTGAAAGATGAGTGGCATCTTGAAGCCATTAGTCGTGAACTGCTGCAAAGTGCCTGTCAGTTGCATGAAATAGGACTGAGCGTAGAGTATAAGCAGGCGCCGCTGCATGCCGCCTGGCTGGTACGTAATCTCGATCTCCCGGGCTTTACTCCCGCGCAGAAAAAACTGTTAGCCACGCTGTTGCTCAACCAAACTAATCCGGTCGATCTCTCTTCACTCCACCAGCAAAACGCTGTGCCACCACGCATCGCGGAGCACCTTTGCCGTTTGCTACGCCTGGCGATCATCTTCGCCGCTCGCCGTCGCGACGATTTAGTGCCACATATCACCCTGCAAGCTCAGGATGAGAATCTGACGTTAACGCTACCGGAAGGCTGGCTGGAACATCATCCATTAGGTACAGAGTTAATCGATCAGGAAATACAGTGGCAAAGCTATGTCCACTGGCCGCTGGAAGTGCATTAGATGCTGGCTGCCGGATAGCGCTTACGCTTATCCGGCCTACAAAATACCTATTTCTCTTTGGCTTTCGCCATCATTGCCCGAATATTAGCAATGCTGGCCTGCCCTTTTTGCATCCGCTCCTCGGCACTCACCACTTTACGCTCCTGTTCCCAGATAACGTCATCTTGTGGTAGTTCCAACAGGAACCGGCTCGGTTCCGGTCGTACCAGTTCACCGTACTGGCGGCGCTCTTTACACAGCGTGAAGATAAGTTCTTTCTGCGCGCGCGTAATCCCGACGTAAGCCAGACGACGCTCTTCGTCGATGTTATCTTCATCAATGCTGCTCTGGTGCGGCAAAAATCCTTCTTCCATTCCCACCATAAATACGTACGGGAACTCCAGTCCTTTTGAAGCATGCAGCGTCATTAACTGCACCTGATCCAACTCTTCTTCGCTCTCTCCGCGCTCCATCATGTCGCGCAGGGTAAAGCGGGTAACGACCTGAGTCAGGGTCATTGGCTCTTCCAGCTCACTACCTTCCAGCATCTCCGTCATCCAACTGAACAGCGTATTGACGTTTTTCATACGCATTTCGGCCGCTTTCGGGCTCGGCGAGGTTTCATACAGCCAGGATTCGTAATCAATGCCGTGGATCAGATCGCGTACGGCGGCAACCGGCTCGCGCTCCGCCAGACGTTGAATGTCACCCAGCCAGTGCGTAAAACGGGTCAGAGAATCATATCCACGCCCGGTTAGCGTCTGGCTAAGTCCCATATCAAAGCTGGCGGTAAACAGGCTTTTATTACGCGTCATCGCCCATTCCCCCAACTTTTGCAGCGTGGCCGGACCGATTTCACGCTTAGGGGTGTTTACGATGCGCAAAAATGCACTGTCATCATCCGGGTTGCTGAGCACGCGCAGATAGGCCAGCAAATCTTTAATCTCCGGACGCGAGAAGAACGACGTCCCGCCGGAAATTTTGTATGGGATGCGGTTCTGCATCAGAAACTTTTCGAACACTCGCGACTGATGATTACCGCGATACAGGATGGCGTAGTCTTTATACTGCGTCTTGTTTACAAAGTGATGGGCAATCAGTTCCCCGGTCACGCGTTCCGCTTCGTGCTCTTCATTATTCGCACTCAACACCTTCAGCTCAGCGCCGTAGCCCAGCTCAGAAAAGAGCCGTTTTTCAAAGACGTGTGGGTTGTTAGCAATAAGGATGTTCGCCGCCTTCAGGATACGCCCTGATGAACGATAGTTTTGCTCCAGCTTCACCACCTGCAGCGCCGGAAAATCTTTGCTTAACAGTACCAGGTTCTGCGGACGTGCCCCGCGCCAGGAGTAGATCGACTGATCGTCATCACCCACGACGGTAAAGCGCGCGCGTTTCCCCACCAGCAACTTCACCAACTCGTACTGGCTGGTGTTGGTATCCTGATATTCATCCACCAGCAGGTAGCGGATTCGGTTTTGCCAACGCTCACGTACTTCTTCATTGCGCTGCAACAGCAGCGTGGGGAGCAGGATCAGATCGTCAAAATCGAGGACGTTACACGCCTTCATATGCGCGTCATACAGACCATAGCAGTGGGCAAAAATACGATCGCGTTCACCCTTTGCACTGGCTGCCGCCTGCGCTGGGGTCATCAGATCGTTTTTCCAGTTGGAGATCGTTGAAATCAATTGTTGAAGGATAAGCTTATCGTCTTCAATTAGCCCTTCGGTCAATTCCTTAAGCAGGGCCACCTGGTCAGTATCATCAAACAACGAGAAGTTCGACTTCATCCCTAGCGCGGCGTATTCACGCTTAATGACATCCAGTCCCAGAGTGTGGAAAGTAGAGATCATCAACCCGCGCGCTTCTTTACGACCCAACGTTTGCGCCACACGCTCTTTCATCTCACGCGCAGCCTTATTGGTAAAGGTTACTGCCGCAATATGTCGTGCCTGATAGCCACATTCACGGATCAGATGTGCGATTTTGTTTGTGATAACACGCGTCTTACCGGAACCCGCTCCCGCCAGCACCAGGCAAGGTCCGGTGACGAATTCGACGGCTTGTTGTTGTCCGGGGTTCAAACGCATAGAGGATTGCTCAATCTGTAAACACGGGGATGTGGATTGTAGCAGAAAGTGACGCCAGGGGGATCGGTCATAGCCCATCGCCGAAGACCATGGATTACATGCTACTATTGCGCCCTGATTTATCACTCAACTCAGAGCACAAACCATGGCAAAAACAGCATCAGCAGTGCATATCCTTGTTAAAGAAGAGAAACTGGCTCTCGATCTTCTGGAACAAATCAAAAATGGCGCCGATTTTGGTAAACTGGCGAAGAAACACTCTATCTGCCCGTCGGGCAAACGCGGCGGCGATTTAGGCGAATTCCGTCAGGGCCAGATGGTTCCGGCGTTTGATAAAGTGGTGTTCTCCTGCCCGGTGCTGGAGCCAACCGGCCCACTGCACACTCAGTTCGGTTATCACATCATTAAAGTGCTGTACCGTAACTAATAAAAAGCCCGGTGTGTTCAACCACCGGGCTTTTTTTGCCGAATGGCAGCCTCTTAGCCAGCTACAGCAATGCGTTTCATATCAGTCATATAGCCACGCAGTTTCTGGCCCACTTTCTCGATAGCATGGCCGCGAATAGCATCGTTTACGTCGCGCAGCTGCGCGTTGTCTACCGCACCTTCGGCAATCGCTTTGCCCAGATCTCCGGTTTGCAGGGTGGTCATGAACTCTTTCAGCAGCGGTACGCACGCGTAAGAGAACAGGTAGTTACCGTATTCTGCGGTATCGGAAATGACAACATTCATTTCGTACAGGCGCTTACGGGCGATGGTGTTCGCGATCAGCGGCAGTTCGTGCAGTGATTCGTAGTAAGCAGACTCTTCGATGATGCCGGAATCCACCATGGTTTCAAACGCCAGCTCAACGCCAGCCTTCACCATCGCGATCATCAGCACGCCTTTATCGAAGTACTCCTGCTCGCCAATTTTACCTTCAAACTGCGGCGCGGTTTCGAACGCGGTTTTGCCGGTCTCTTCACGCCAGGTCAGCAGTTTCTTATCGTCGTTGGCCCAGTCAGCCATCATGCCTGAAGAGAATTCGCCGGAGATGATGTCATCCATGTGTTTCTGGAACAGCGGCGCCATGATCTCTTTCAGCTGTTCGGACAGCGCATAAGCACGCAGTTTCGCTGGGTTAGACAGACGATCCATCATCAGGGTGATACCGCCCTGCTTCAGCGCTTCGGTGATGGTTTCCCAGCCGAACTGAATCAGTTTTTCGGCGTAAGCCGGGTCAGTACCCTCTTCCACCAGCTTGTCGAAGCACAGCAGAGAGCCAGCCTGCAGCATACCGCACAGGATTGTCTGCTCGCCCATCAGGTCAGATTTCACTTCCGCAACGAAGGACGATTCCAGCACGCCTGCACGGTGACCGCCAGTGGCCGCAGCCCATGCTTTGGCAATCGCCATGCCTTCGCCTTTCGGATCGTTTTCCGGGTGAACGGCGATCAGGGTTGGAACACCAAAACCACGTTTGTACTCTTCACGCACTTCGGTACCCGGACACTTCGGCGCAACCATCACCACAGTGATATCTTTACGGATCTGCTCGCCCACTTCGACGATGTTGAAACCGTGGGAGTAGCCCAGCGCCGCGCCGTCTTTCATCAGCGGCTGTACGGAACGTACAACGTCGGAGTGCTGTTTGTCCGGGGTCAGGTTAACCACCAGATCTGCCTGCGGGATCAGCTCTTCATAGGTACCTACTTTGAAGCCATTTTCGGTCGCTTTGCGCCACGAAGCGCGCTTCTCAGCAATCGCTTCTTTACGCAGAGCGTAGGAGATATCCAGACCGGAGTCGCGCATGTTCAGGCCTTGGTTCAGCCCCTGAGCACCGCACCCGACGATGACCACTTTTTTACCCTGAAGGTAGCTTGCGCCATCGGCGAATTCGTCGCGCCCCATAAAGCGACATTTGCCCAGCTGCGCCAGCTGCTGGCGCAGGTTCAGTGTATTAAAGTAGTTAGCCATGGTGATACCTCGTGATGTTGTACTGTCTTATTGTTCGGTTCGCGTTTCAGCGAGAATGAACCCACATTACAACAGGAAATTTATTGCGGAAATTGATATATTCACAACATCACATTGCAATATCTGCAACGTAGAAAATCGGAGGCTCGTCCGTGGATTTACGCGATCTGAAAATGTTCCTGCATCTGGCGGAAAGCCGCCACTTTGGCCGCAGTGCGCGGGCAATGCACGTCAGCCCCTCCACACTCTCACGCCAGATCCAACGGCTGGAAGAAGATCTCGGCCAGGCGCTGTTTGTGCGCGATAACCGTACGGTCACGCTGACCGAAGCAGGCGAAGAGCTGCGAGTGTTTGCCCAGCAGACGCTGTTGCAGTATCAACAATTGCGCCACACCCTCGATCAACAGGGACCGTCGCTGTCGGGCGAGCTGCATATCTTCTGCTCGGTTACCGCCGCCTACAGCCACCTGCCGCCAATTCTCGACCGCTTTCGCGCCGAGCACCCCTCGGTTGAAATTAAGCTCACCACCGGTGATGCCGCTGATGCGATGGACAAAGTGGTCACCGGAGAGGCCGATCTGGCAATAGCGGGTAAGCCGGAGACGCTGCCCGGCGCAGTAGCATTCTCGATGCTGGAAAATTTAACGGTAGTGTTGATCGCACCAGCATTGCCTTGCCCGGTACGGAATCAGGTTTCGGTCGATAAGCCGGACTGGTCGACGGTGCCGTTTATCATGGCCGACCAGGGGCCGGTACGCCGCCGCATCGAGCTGTGGTTCCGCCGTCACAAAATCAGCAACCCATCGATTTACGCCACCGTAGGGGGGCACGAAGCGATGGTCTCGATGGTGGCGCTGGGCTGCGGTGTGGCGCTGCTGCCGGAAGTGGTACTGGAAAACAGCCCGGAGCCGGTACGGAATCGCGTGATGATTTTAGAACGCAGCGACGAAAAAACACCGTTCGAGCTGGGCGTCTGCGCGCCGAAAAAACGGCTGCATGAGCCGCTCATAGACGCGTTCTGGAAGATTGTTCTGGAGCGCAAATCCGCCGAGTAGTACCAGCGTCAGGCCTAAAATCAGTGGTAGATTCAGTATTGGCACTCCTTTTCTGTATAATGTCCCGTGCCATAATAGATGTGGGGGGCTTGTTAACCATCACGTTTAGCAAGCCAGAACAGACGGTGTCATTGCGCACTTGACAGCGAAAATACAAACTTAATTAGCCATCATTATGATAATCAAACCAAAAATTCGTGGATTCATCTGTACAACGACCCATCCGACTGGCTGCAAAGTCAATGTGGAAAAACAGATCGATTATGTGAAGAAAAACGGGAAAATCGCTAACGGCCCTTCCCGCGTGCTGGTCATCGGTGCTTCCACCGGTTACGGCCTTGCTTCCAGAATTTCCGCCGCGTTTGGCAGCGGAGCCGCCACTATCGGCGTATTTTTCGAAAAACCAGGCACGGAAACCAAGCCAGGTTCCGCGGGCTGGTATAACTCTGCAGCCTTCGATGAGGCCGCAAAACGTGAAGGTCTGTATTCCAAAAGTATCAACGGCGACGCGTTCTCCGACGAGTGTCGCGACGAAGTTATCAAACTGATCAAAGAAGACCTGGGTCAGATTGACCTGGTGGTTTACTCACTGGCATCTCCGGTACGTAAAATGCCGAAAACCGGTGAAATCGTCCGTTCTGCGCTGAAGCCAATCGGTGAGGTTTATACCTCTAAAGCGATCGATACCAACAAAGATCAGATCATAACCGCCAGCATTGAGCCGGCAACCGAAGAAGAAGTTCAGAACACCGTCACCGTTATGGGCGGCGAAGACTGGGAACTGTGGATGGGCGCGCTGAGTGAAGCAGGCGTGCTGGCTGACGGCGTGAAAACTGTTGCCTACTCCTACATCGGTACTGACCTTACCTGGCCAATCTACTGGCACGGCGCGCTGGGCAAAGCAAAAGAAGATCTCGACCGCGCGGCAGGCGCGCTGCGTAATCAACTGGCTCCGCTGAACGGTTCCGCTAACGTTGCTGTACTGAAATCCGTTATCACGCAGGCCTCTTCTGCGATTCCGGTGATGCCGCTGTACATCTCCATGGTCTTCAAGCTGATGAAAGAACAGGGCATTCATGAAGGCTGCATCGAGCAGATCAACCGTCTGATGACCACCAGCCTGTACGGCGATAAAGTGGCGCTTGATGACAACCAGCGTATCCGTATGGATGACTGGGAACTGCGTGAAGACATTCAGCAGGCATGCCGCGATCTGTGGCCGCTGATCACCACCGAAAACCTGGCGCAAAAAACGGACTATGCAGGATACAAGCAGGAATTCCTGAATCTGTTCGGTTTTGGTCTCGACGAAGTGGATTACGATGCGGATGTAAACACCGAAGTCGAATTCGAAGTCATCACGCTGTAATCTGCTGATACAGTTGCAAAAAGGGTTCATGTTTTTACATGAACCCTTTTTTAATGGCTACCGCTAACCCGCCAGGAAGAACCTGAACGCCGGGTTATGCGTTTCATCATGACAGTCATAACCTAGTTCGTTCAGTCGCGTTTCGAAATCAGGCTCGTGCTCACCCAACTCAAACGCCGCCAGTACGCGACCATAATCGGTTCCGTGACTACGATAGTGGAACAACGAAATATTCCAGTGCGTCCCCAGGGTATGCAGGAATTTGAGCAACGCCCCCGGAGATTCCGGGAATTCGAAGCTGTACAGCCGCTCCTGCAAGGGTTTCGACGGGCGCCCACCGACCATGTAGCGCACGTGCAGCTTCGCCATTTCGTCGTCGGACAAATCCACTACGCTGTAGCCGCCCTCGTTAAGCAACTGGAGGATTTCCTTACGCTCTTCCAGCCCACGGCTCAGACGGACGCCAACAAAAATACAGGCGTCTTTCGCATCAGCAAATCGGTAGTTAAACTCGGTAACCGAGCGTCCTCCCAACAGCTGGCAAAACTTCAGGAAGCTGCCCTTTTCTTCCGGAATAGTTACTGCCAGCAACGCTTCGCGCTGTTCGCCCAGCTCGCAACGTTCGGAAACATAGCGCAGGCCATGGAAGTTAACGTTAGCGCCGGAAAGGATATGCGCCAGACGTTCGCCGCGAATGTTGTGCTGGGCAATGTACTTTTTCATCCCCGCCAGCGCCAGCGCACCGGATGGTTCCGCCACCGCGCGCACATCCTCGAACAGATCTTTCATTGCCGCACAGATAGCGTCGCTATCGACAGTGATGATGTCGTCGAGATACTCCTGGCACAAACGGAAGGTTTCGTCGCCGATACGTTTAACCGCCACGCCTTCAGCAAAGAGGCCAACACGCGGAAGATCGACCGGTTGACCGGCATCCAGCGCCGCTTTCAGGCAGGCTGAGTCTTCAGCTTCAACGGCAATCACTTTGATCTGCGGCATCAACTGTTTGATCAGCACCGCCACACCTGCCGCTAATCCGCCACCACCCACTGGCACGAATACACGATCAAGGTGGGCATCCTGCTGCAATAACTCCAGTGCCAGCGTGCCCTGCCCGGCAATCACCATCGGATGGTCGAACGGAGGAACCCAGGTAAAACCCTGCTGCTGCGACAGCTCAATCGCTTTGGCTTTGGCTTCATCAAAATTCGCGCCGTGTAACAGTACTTCACCACCGAAACCGCGAACGGCATCGACTTTGATATCAGCGGTAGCCGTAGGCATGACAATCAGCGCCTTCACGCCTAATCGCGCAGAAGAGAAAGCTACGCCCTGAGCATGATTACCTGCCGATGCGGTGATTACGCCATGCGCTTTTTGCTCTTCGGTCAGACCGGCCATCATGGCATAGGCACCGCGCAGCTTGAAGCTGTGAACGGGTTGACGGTCTTCGCGCTTCACCAGAATCACGTTATCGAGGCGCGAAGAGAGTTTTTCCATTTTTTGTAGCGGTGTGACCTGCGCCGCTTCGTATACCGGCGCACGCAGCACTGCTCTGAGATACTCGGCGCCTTCTGGAGTGCCGGAGAGGGGTTGAGAATCCGCCATGGTCATTATCCCCCTAGTTTCGACTTATCGCGCACCGCACCTTTGTCGGCGCTGGTTGCCAGGCTGGCGTAAGCGCGCAGCGCAAAGGAGACCTGACGCTGACGATCTTTTGGCGTCCAGGCTTTGTCACCACGAGCTTCTTGCGCTTCACGGCGCGCAGCGATTTCCGCATCGCTCAGTTGCAGTTGAATGCCACGATTCGGGATATCGATAGCAATCATGTCGCCATCTTCGATAATTGCGATATTACCGCCGCTGGCCGCTTCAGGAGAAACGTGACCAATGGAAAGCCCCGAAGTACCGCCAGAGAAACGACCGTCGGTAATCAGCGCGCAGGCCTTACCGAGACCCATCGATTTCAGGAAGGTGGTTGGGTAGAGCATTTCCTGCATGCCTGGCCCGCCCTTCGGCCCTTCGTAGCGAATCACCACCACGTCGCCGGCAACCACTTTACCGCCGAGGATAGCTTCAACCGCATCGTCCTGGCTTTCATACACTTTTGCCGGGCCGGTGAATTTCAGGATGCTGTCATCCACACCAGCGGTTTTTACGATACAGCCGTTTTCCGCGAAGTTACCGTACAGGACTGCCAGGCCGCCGTCTTTGCTGTAAGCATGTTCCAACGAGCGAATGCAACCTTCTGCGCGGTCATCATCCAGGGTGTCCCAACGACAATCCTGCGAGAACGCCTGGGTGGTACGGATGCCAGCCGGACCTGCGCGGAACATTTTTTTCACCGCATCGTCTTTGGTCAGCATAACGTCATAACTATCGAGCGTTTGCGGCAGAGTCAGTCCCAGCACGTTTTTCACGTCGCGGTTCAGTAGACCGGCGCGATCCAGCTCGCCTAAAATGCCCAGTACGCCGCCCGCGCGGTGCACGTCTTCCATATGGTATTTCTGCGTACTCGGCGCAACTTTACACAGCTGCGGGACTTTGCGGGACAACTTATCAATATCACTCATGGTGAAGTCGATTTCCGCTTCCTGCGCGGCCGCCAGCAGGTGCAGAACGGTGTTGGTGGAGCCGCCCATCGCGATATCCAGCGTCATGGCGTTCTCAAACGCCGCCTTGCTGGCAATGTTGCGCGGCAGGGCTGAAGCGTCATCCTGCTCGTAGTAGCGTTTGGTCAGCTCAACGATGCGTTTACCTGCGTTGAGGAACAGCTCTTTACGGTCGGCATGAGTCGCCAACAGCGAACCGTTACCCGGCTGCGACAGACCCAGCGCTTCGGTCAGACAGTTCATCGAGTTGGCAGTGAACATTCCGGAGCACGAGCCGCAGGTCGGACAGGCCGAACGTTCAACCTGCTCGCTCTGCGAGTCGGAGACTTTCGGGTCTGCGCCCTGAATCATCGCATCAACCAGATCAAGCTTGATGATTTGGTCAGAGAGCTTGGTTTTCCCGGCTTCCATTGGGCCGCCGGAAACAAAGATCACCGGAATGTTTAGCCGCAGAGAGGCCATTAACATCCCGGGGGTGATTTTATCGCAGTTAGAGATGCAGACCATCGCATCGGCGCAGTGGGCGTTAACCATATATTCCACTGAATCGGCGATCAGCTCACGCGACGGCAGTGAATAAAGCATGCCGCCATGACCCATGGCGATACCATCATCTACGGCGATGGTGTTGAACTCTTTCGCCACGCCGCCTGAGGCTTCGATTTGTTCGGCAACCAGCTTACCGAGATCGCGCAGGTGGACGTGGCCCGGCACAAACTGGGTAAAGGAGTTCACCACAGCGATAATCGGTTTACCGAAGTCATCATCGGTCATCCCGGTGGCGCGCCACAGTGCGCGGGCACCCGCCATATTGCGGCCGTGGGTGGTGGTAGCAGAACGATACTTAGGCATGCTTGATTAACTCCCGTCTGTCTTTCCCCTGCATATTTCACGCCGCAGCTGAGGGCTGCCTCGCTCCCCCCAGTCACCTACTAAAGTAAGCTCCTGGGGCTCGCTGCGTTGCCGTCTTCCTGCAACGTGAACTATTTTGGGGAAATATTAATTTTGTTATTGGTTTACTGAATCCAACCAGCCGTATTTATCTTCCGTTTCACCGGTGAAGAGGCCAAAGAAGGCCTGCTGGATGCGTTTGGTGACCGGACCGCAGCGGCCTTCGCCCACCTGAATACCATCGACGCTGCGTACTGGGGTGATTTCGGCCGCGGTACCGGACATGAACACTTCGTCGGCCAGGTACAGCGATTCACGAGACAACACCTGCTCACGCACTTCGATATCGAGATCTTTCGCCAGCTTAATGATCGCGTCACGGGTGATACCCGGCAGCGCGGAAGAGGTAAACGGCGGGGTAAACAGAATGCCGTCTTTTACTTCAAACAGGTTTTCGCCCGCGCCTTCGGAGATGTAGCCATTCACATCCAGCGCAATGCCTTCCTGGTAGCCATGACGACGCGCTTCACTACCCACCAGCAGCGAAGACAGATAGTTACCACCTGCTTTAGCAGCGGTAGGAATCGTGTTCGGCGCAACGCGGTTCCAGGAAGAAACCATCGCGTCGATCCCCTGCTCCAGCGCTTCAGCACCGAGGTAAGCCCCCCATGGGAACGCGGCGATTATCACATCAGTGGTGTATCCCGCAGGCGGGTTAACGCCCATCCCTACGTCGCCAACAAACACCAGCGGACGGATATAGGCGCTGGTCAGGTTGTTTTTACGAATCACCTCACGGCAAGCTTCCATCAGCTCATCAACGCTCTGAGAAACGGGAAAACGATAGATCTTGGCTGAATCACGCAGACGCTGCATATGTTCGCGATGACGGAACACTACCGGCCCTTTGTGAGAATCGTAGCAACGGATCCCTTCAAATACAGAAGTACCGTAGTGCAGCGCGTGGGACATCACGTGGACCTTCGCGTCTTCCCAACGAATCATCTCGCCATTAGACCAAATGTAATCAGCTTTTTTCGTCGTCATTTTTCTTCCTTTTGCGCTCAGGCGCGGATTTGTTGTGATGTGGTTGTGCTCTGGCAGATAGCAACATGTGCAACATCTACCAGTTTACTTAACTGACTAAACAGTAAGTCGACCGACCGGGGGCTGGCAACGGTCAATTCGATATTTATATTCTGCGCATCGCTGGCGGCTTCCATATTCATGGAGCACACCTGAAAACCACGATGGCGTACCACGCGTAAAACACGTTCTAACGTTTCCGGATTGAAACGAGCCTCAACGGCGACCTGATGTTGCATCATGATAATTTCTCCAGCATTTCTGAGTTACTGGCGCCAGGTGGCACCAGAGGCCAGACATTCTCAAGTTCGTCGATTGAGACATGAAGCAAGTATGGCCCCTCGCTGTTCAGCATGGTGTCGAGTGCCGCTTCAACCTGGTCTTTACGGGTGATGTGTTGACCAGGAATGCCGAAGGCTCTGGCCAACATGAGGAAATCGGGGTTATCGGTAAGGGTGGTTTCGCTATAACGTTCCTGGAAAAACAGCTGCTGCCATTGTCGCACCATGCCTAACCGCTGGTTGTCGAGTAAAACTATCTTCAGCGGCAACTGCTTGCGTTTTACGGTGCCCAATTCCTGTACATTCATCATGAAGGAACCGTCACCGGAGATACAGATTACCGTATCATTCGGACGAGCAACCTGCGCGCCAACCGCTGCTGGCAGGCCAAAGCCCATCGTCCCCAGACCGCTCGACGTGATGAAGTTTTCAGGGCGAGTGTAGGTCATATGCTGTGCCGACCACATCTGATGCTGGCCAACATCCGTTGTCACTACGCTATCCGCAGGTTTGCGATCGGATAACTGCTTTAACAACAGTGGCGCATAGATAGCTTCCCCCGGATGGTCGTAGCGCCAGGTATGTTCTGCGAGCAGTTCAGCGCTGTGCTGACGCCATTCGTCAATCTTCATCAATTGCTGTAATGCTGGCAGAAGAGAATTTAAATCCCCCTGCAGCGCCACGTGTGCCTGGCGCAGTTTGTTCATTTCCGCTGGGTCGATATCCATGTGGATTACGCTGGCGTTCGGTGCGAAGGTATTCAGCTTGCCAGTCACCCGGTCATCAAAACGTGCGCCAACCGCAATCAGTAAATCGCACTCTTGCACCGCGAAATTCGCGGCTTTAGTACCGTGCATTCCCAACATGCCCAAATAGTACGGGTAGTCAGCATCTACTGCGCCCAGACCTTTCAGCGTGCAGGCGACCGGCATTTGGGTTACCGCGATAAATTCACGCAGGGCCGGGACCGCCTGCGCCATACCTACGCCACCACCTACGTACAGGATGGGTTTTTGTGCCTGCGCCAGCATATTACGTGCCTGCTCAACGTCAGCGTGCGGAAACGTCTCTACGTTTTCGACGGTCGTAAAATATGGCTCCAGCGAACCGCTGGCTAATTGGATGTCTTTCGGGATATCAACCAGAACCGGACCCGGACGACCGGAATTCGCCACGGCGAAAGCCTCAGCCATGATACGCGGCAGTTCTTCGAGTGACTGTACCAGGAAGCTGTGTTTGGAGCAGGACAGAGACATCCCCAGCACGTCCACTTCCTGGAACGCATCCGTTCCGATGAAAGGTGATGCCACCTGACCGGTGATCGCCACCACTGGAACAGAATCTAACAGCGCATCGGCAAGGCCCGTGATCAGGTTGGTTGCGCCAGGGCCGGAGGTAGCGATACAAACGCCGGTTTTACCGGTCGCACGGGCATAGCCAATCGCCGCCATTGCCGCACCCTGCTCGTGTCGGCACAACAGGTGCTCTACGCCGCCGTCATACAACGCATCGTAAACCGGCATAATTGCGCCACCAGGATAACCAAAGACGGTTTGAACCCCTTGTGCACGCAACGCATGTACCACCCACTGTGCCCCATTCATAGTTACATCCCCGCCGTAAATCTAGAGAAACAGAATTTTATGCTACCGTTCACTTTCTGCTCCTCGTGTATGTTTTTAAGGTCAAAAAAAACCCCCGGACCTTTCGGTGCGGGGGTCTTAGTTCGTTAAGGCTTGTTTTCTAAGCCTTTCCTCGTCCAAGTGCAGCCCCGCACGGTGGGATAATAATCACCACCACGCTAATCACGACCAGGCTAATCACTCGTAGAAGGGCTGTCATTTTTGTATTTTCTTGCATCTTGTTCGAAGGAATACCTAAAGAGTTACCATAGAATTTGCAAATGACACAAGATATTTTTTTATTCGTTTTTCTGACGTCGTTAACGGTTTAGATAAATACCGTTGTTTTTTATACAAAAAAATCAAAAATGAAAATATTTCACGCTTCAGGCGATCCTCGGTAACCCGATCCCCAATACAAACACCATTCAAAAGCATTTGCGGGCGTCATTCCAGGCTTAATGCAAGCAGTTATACGTTGCGCAAAAATACGGGAATCAGCATCTAAAAACCGCAATTATATGAAATCTTGCCGCGATGTATTACGACATAATACTTTTATCAGGAGGAATTATGTCACTATCGATTGTTCACACACGCGCCGCGCTAGGCGTGAATGCGCCAGCCATTACCATCGAGGTACATATCAGCAACGGCCTGCCTGGTTTAACCATGGTGGGGCTGCCCGAAACGACGGTGAAAGAGGCTCGCGATCGGGTACGCAGTGCGATTATTAATAGCGGTTATGAATTCCCGGCAAAGAAGATAACTATAAACCTCGCTCCGGCCGATCTCCCGAAAGAAGGGGGGCGATATGATTTACCTATCGCTGTTGCGCTTCTGGCCGCTTCTGAGCAGCTTACACCCCACAATCTCGACACCTACGAGCTGGTAGGTGAATTAGCGCTTACAGGCGCGCTACGCGGCGTTCCCGGCGCGATATCAAGCGCAACCGAGGCCATTCGTGCAGGCAGGCGAATTATTGTCGCAAAAGAGAATGCCGCTGAAGTTGGACTGATACACGGCGAAGGGTGCCTGATCGCCGATCACCTGCAGACCGTATGCGCATTTCTCGAAGGTAAGCATGATTTAGACAGGCCATCATCCGCAGATTTTACGCCTAACGCATTAGCCGATGATCTGAGCGATGTTATCGGCCAGGAACAGGGTAAACGCGGGCTGGAGCTTACCGCAGCAGGCGGCCACAACCTCTTGCTCATCGGCCCGCCGGGTACGGGAAAGACTATGCTAGCCAGTCGACTCAGAGGGCTGCTCCCTCCACTTAGCAACGATGAAGCGCTGGAAAGTGCCGCGATACTCAGTCTGATCCATTCCGACACGATACAAAAACAGTGGAAGCAACGCCCTTTTCGCTCGCCACATCACAGTGCTTCATTAACCGCCATGGTCGGTGGAGGCTCTATTCCTGCGCCAGGAGAGATCTCTTTAGCGCACAACGGCATACTGTTTCTGGATGAACTACCCGAGTTTGAGCGGCGCACGCTGGATGCACTGCGCGAACCCATCGAGTCCGGGCAGATCCATCTATCTCGCACCAGAGCAAAAATAACCTATCCCGCACGCTTTCAACTCATAGCTGCGATGAATCCAAGCCCGACGGGCCATTATCAGGGGAACCATAACCGCTGTACCCCAGAACAGACGCTGCGCTACCTAAATCGATTGTCAGGTCCATTTCTTGACCGCTTCGACCTCTCCCTCGAAATTCCCTTACCGCCGCCCGGTATACTCAGCCAGAGCGCGATGAAAGGGGAAAATAGCGCAACAGTGAAGCAACGTGTTATGGCAGCGCGAGAGCGTCAGTATCAGCGGCAAAATAAGTTAAACGCACATCTGGACAGTCAGGATATCCATAAATACTGCCTACTGCGTAGCGACGATGCACAGTGGCTTGAAGAAACGCTCGCTCATCTCGGATTGTCTATCCGCGCCTGGCTGCGCCTGATTAAGGTCGCTCGAACGATTGCGGATATCGAACAATGTGATCACATCTCTCGCCAACATTTACAGGAGGCCGTTGGGTACCGAGCGATAGACAGGTTACTCATTCATCTGCAGAAACTACTGACATAAAAAAAGGGCTTTCGCCCTTTTTTATTAATCATCAGATTCGGTGTAGTCTTCTGCGCCTTCCACCTGAGGTTTCCCACCCGATAAGGTGTGGAAGCGTTTTGGACGCTTAATACGCGTCATGTATTTAGACCACACACGTTCAGCTTCGGTAACCGGCTCACGTTCACCACGGCATACCGCAACAAACAGTTTTTCTTCTTCAGTTACCGGCTCACGCTTGCCCAGATCCAGCTCGTTGAAAGCATAACCGTGACGCTCAAGCAGTTGTGCTTCTTTAATGGTGAAATCACCATGACGGGAGAATCCACGGGGATAATATTTATTATCGAAATATCGATTAGTCGTCGTAAAGCTTTCCGCCATCCTGCACGCTCCTAATTCTTTGGCCGAGCTATTTATGGCGCGGAGTATTAGTTACGCTTGACAGAGCGTCAAACAAAAGATTTAAATCATAACGACAAATAATTTTATGGAGCGAGTTGTGGATACGGAATTGTTAAAAACTTTCCTGGAAGTTAGCCGGACACGCCACTTTGGCAGGGCTGCTGAAGCACTCTACCTGACCCAATCAGCGGTTAGTTTCCGGATCAGACAACTGGAAAATCAATTGGGTGTAAACCTGTTCACCCGACACAGAAACAATATCCGTTTAACCGCTGCAGGTGAAAAATTATTGCCTTACGCCGAAACGTTGATGAATACGTGGCAGGCAGCACGTAAGGAAGTCGCGAATACCTCGCGGCATAACGAGTTTTCTATCGGTGCCAGCGCATCTCTCTGGGAGTGCATGCTTAATGACTGGTTGAAGCGTTTGTATCAATCTCAGGAGCCACAATCCAGCCTGCAGTTTGAAGCGAGGATCGCTCAACGCCAATCGTTAGTAAAACAGCTTCATGAACGACAGCTTGATCTACTGATTACTACCGAAACACCCAAAATGGACGAATTTAGCAGCCAACTGTTGGGATATTTCACGCTGGCGCTCTATTGCAGTTCTCCTTCGCAAACCAAAGATGAGCTGAATTATTTACGCCTGGAATGGGGACCCGATTTTCAACAACACGAAGCGGGACTAATAGCGGGAGATGAAGTGCCGGTACTCACCACCAGTTCGGCAGAATTGGCCAGGCAGCAACTTTCAGTGATTAAGGGCTTTAGCTGGCTTCCCGTCAACTGGGCCAAAACCAAAAGCGATCTCCATACGGTTACCGACAGTACAACGCTTTCACGTCCTTTATATGCAGTTTGGCTGCAAAACAGCGATAAAAATGGACTAATTTGCGATCTGCTAAGAACGAATATTCTGGAAAATTAAAGAAAATATAGGCAAGGATGCCGGGAGTAAAACAGCAGGAAGGCACAATTCAAATTGCAGATAAAAAAAAATCCTTAGCAAAAATGCTAAGGATTATTTCTGGCAGGGGCGGAGAGACTCGAACTCGCGACACCCGGTTTTGGAGACCGGTGCTCTACCAACTGAGCTACGCCCCTAAATTTTCTTATCATTAAGCCTGCTTGGTAGCAGGCTTAATTTTCTAATAAGTGGCGGAACGGACGGGACTCGAACCCGCGACCCCCTGCGTGACAGGCAGGTATTCTAACCAACTGAACTACCGCTCCACCGAATTTCTTTGTCACTACCCGGATTATTCATCCCGGTTTACTGCAATTTGATGCCTGGCAGTTCCCTACTCTCGCATGGGGAGACCCCACACTACCATCGGCGCTACGGCGTTTCACTTCTGAGTTCGGCATGGGGTCAGGTGGGACCACCGCGCTACAGCCGCCAGGCAAATTCTGTTTATCAACAC
>NZ_JAHLRC010000079.1:0-16133 GCF_018919545.1 Citrobacter sp. S46_ASV_140 | reverse complement strand
CCGGAGAGCGATACCGCCGCCGTCCACAGCGGATAATCAGGAGCAGGAACCAGCATTTCGTCCCCACTGTTCAGCAATGCCTGCATAGCCTGCACAATTAATTCAGAAACGCCGTTGCCGATATAAATATCTTCCACGGTTACGTCGCGCATACCACGGGCCTGGTAATGCTGCATAATCGCTTTACGGGCGGAATAAAGGCCTTTTGAGTCGCAATATCCTTGCGCTGTTGGCAAATTGCGGATCACATCCACCAGTATTTCATCTGGCGCTTCAAACCCGAATGGCGCCGGGTTGCCGATGTTCAGTTTCAGAACTTTATTGCCTTCTTCTTCCAGGCGCTTTGCTTCCTTCAGAACCGGGCCGCGAATGTCATAACAGACGTTTTCTAATTTGCTGGATTTTTCAATGGGGGACATGAACGTTGACCTTTTTAGCTGTGAATGCCACTCCCTGCCATGGAAGTCAGCCCAGCACAATGTACTCCCACGGCGGTGAGTTTTGAAGGGTCTTTAGTAGAAGATTTTGAAAAGCTATGAAGTGATAATTAACTGTTAACAACTAAATAATGTAAATATTATGAGATAATAATCTATCTAGATGTGTTTTGTTGGTAGTATGTTTTGTTTTATTGGTTTGGTTGTGGTGAATTGTTTGGTCAAAAAAAGTTAAGCCTGTAAAGCGAAATGTCACGGGTGTCTAAGCTGGATGAGGTAATTCGAAAATACTGAGGTTTTAACTGCGGGACCTGTTATCGGCCTGATCCGTACGTGATACGGTCTGAATTCATTGTTAAGCATAATTAATGAATTGAAGAATTCTTAATTAATTATTATTTAATATTTAAACGACATTAAATTGGATGGGCCAATAATAGCAAAACCGCTGCTCTGACATAACACCTGGTAGCCTGGAATTATTCACGATAACACTTATAAATATAGTGGTTTTAGGTTAAGATAAGTCTCATGAAATGGTAAGTAGTCTGAATTTTAAGATAATTCAAATGTTTGTTGGTTGTTCCTAACACACTGAAAAGTTAGTTTTTAATGTGTAAATTATTGTTCGTTAACTTTTTTTTTAAATTTACAAAATTTACATGTTTTCCCTAAGTCAGAATCATCCAGCAGCTAAAAATTCGGCTCTTTCTCGTTGCTATATTCCGATGAATATCACGGGAATTAAAATAGCCAGGAAAGAGAATTGTTTCGTTTGTTAAACCAAATACATCCTTATTTTCACTTGGTTACACTAAGCGAAACTGCGAGGGAGGCACATTACAAATGGAGTTGTTTGATTCCAAATGCACAGCATTAACCCGGTATGACCCGCGAGTAAGTGAAAAACTATGATAAATGCAAATCGTCCGATAATTAACCTCGACCTCGATCTGCTGAGAACCTTCGTTGCTGTTGCCGACCTGAATACCTTTGCGGCTGCGGCAGCTGCGGTATGTCGAACTCAGTCTGCGGTGAGTCAGCAAATGCAGCGTCTTGAGCAACTCGTGGGGAAAGAGTTGTTCGCGCGCCATGGACGCAACAAACTACTGACCGAACATGGTATACAACTGTTGGGTTACGCCAGAAAAATACTGCGCTTTAATGATGAGGCATGCTCATCATTAATGTTTAATAATCTTCAGGGAGTGTTAACTATCGGTGCTTCTGATGAATCTGCCGATACCATACTGCCTTTCCTGCTCAACCGGATAAGTTCGGTTTATCCGAAGCTTGCGCTGGATGTGAGGGTCAAGCGTAACGCCTACATGGTGGATATGCTGAAGTCGCAAGAAGTGGACTTGGTTGTGACTACCAACCGTCCTGGCGATTTTGAATGTCTGAATCTGCGTACCTCGCCAACGCATTGGTACTGTGCTGCCGAATATATTCTGCAAAAAGGTGAGCCGGTACCATTGGTTCTGCTGGACGATCCGAGCCCGTTTCGCGATATCGTGCTGGCGACATTAAATGCTGCTCAGATCCCGTGGCGTCTGGCTTATGTTGCTTCAACATTACCTGCGGTTCGCGCGGCGGTAAAAGCAGGGCTCGGCGTTACTGCGCGGCCTGTTGAAATGATGAGTCCGGATTTACGCGTATTGGGCGCCGCCGACGGATTACCGCCATTGCCTGATACTGAGTATCTGTTGTGCTGCGATCCGTCCACGCAAAATGAGTTGGCAGAAGTTATCTTTAAGTCGATGCAAACGTATCAAAATCCTTGGCAATACAATCAGTTTACCCCTGAAGGGGGAGATGACTCGCTGATTGTTGAAGGCGACTTTGAGTAATCCGTCACAAAAAATCGTTTTAAAATGTTAGTGTAAAAAAGAGCCACTGGTGATGAAAAAACATCCAGTGGCTCTTTTTTTATGCAAATATTGCCGCTTTATGTCATTTGCTATACTAAAACTTAACAAAATCAGAAGGTAAAAAAACGGCCTGACGCCTGGCTGAAAAATAAGCAGCAGCGTTACTAATTGTTTCCATGTTAAAAAACTAGAGAAATTGTTGCTGTTTTTTATGGTGAATTAACAAAAGCGTGTCACAGATCAAGAAAATACTCCCATTTAGGGGGAGGCATCTGGGTGAATTCCTGTCAAAATAGGTGAGTATTATCTTTTTTACTTCACTACGGACACGATTCAACAACATTAAAAATGACCGATGATGCGATCGAAATTGGTCTAAATAGCACTTTATGTTAATGAAGTTGGAGCGGTGTAAAATAATGTGAGGAAACTTTTGTTAAAGTTGACAAAAGGTTATAGAAAGGAGTAAAAAACCCCATCAATTAGCTGTATAAAATGGTTTTTCACAGTGATTGTAAGGTTTTTTTTATTCCTCCCCATGAATCGATGTGGCGTTCATCTGCCGAAAAGAGCAGAGAATTTGGCGCTACTTTTGATGAGTAAGCAATGAGTATGTCAACATCCACTGAAATCATCGCTCATCACTGGGCATTCGCTATCTTTCTTATTGTTGCCATTGGCCTGTGCTGCCTGATGCTCGTCGGCGGCTGGTTTTTAGGTGGTCGCGCGCGCGCGAGATCTAAAAACGTGCCGTTTGAATCAGGTATCGACTCGGTCGGCACCGCCCGCTTGCGCCTGTCTGCCAAGTTTTATCTGGTAGCCATGTTCTTCGTTATCTTCGACGTTGAAGCGCTGTATCTGTTCGCATGGTCAACTTCTATCCGTGAAAGCGGCTGGATTGGCTTTGTGGAAGCTGCAATTTTTATTTTTGTGTTACTGGCAGGTCTGGTTTATCTGGTGCGTATTGGCGCGCTGGACTGGACGCCCGCGCGTTCACGCCGCGAGCGTATGAACCCGGAAACGAACAGTATCGCTAATCGTCAACGCTAACCGCGAGGCATTAAGATGGATTATACGCTCACCCGCATAGATCCTAACGGTGAGAACGACCGTTACCCCCTGCAAAAACAGGAGATCGTAACCGACCCCCTGGAGCAAGAAGTTAACAAAAACGTGTTCATGGGCAAGCTGCATGACATGGTTAACTGGGGCCGTAAAAACTCAATTTGGCCCTATAACTTTGGCCTTTCCTGCTGCTACGTTGAGATGGTGACCTCGTTTACCGCCGTGCACGATGTGGCCCGTTTTGGTGCGGAAGTACTGCGTGCATCGCCGCGTCAGGCTGACCTGATGGTCGTAGCCGGAACCTGCTTTACCAAAATGGCGCCGGTTATTCAGCGCCTCTACGATCAGATGCTGGAACCGAAATGGGTTATTTCCATGGGCGCATGCGCCAACTCCGGCGGTATGTACGACATCTATTCTGTGGTGCAGGGCGTTGATAAATTTATTCCGGTCGATGTGTACATCCCGGGATGCCCGCCGCGTCCGGAAGCGTATATGCAGGCTCTGATGCTGCTGCAAGATTCCATTGGCAAAGAACGCCGTCCGCTCTCCTGGGTGGTTGGCGATCAGGGCGTTTATCGCGCCAATATGCAGTCAGAACGCGAGCGTAAACGCGGCGAACGTATTGCTGTAACGAATCTTCGTACACCAGACGAGATTTAATTTGCGCCTGTCGGCAGCAGCACTTCCTTCGCTTATCACTACATAAATAGCGCGAAGCACTGCCGACCACCACGGACCATTTGCAATGGTGAACAATATGACCGACTTAACCGCGCAAGACGCTGTATGGCAAACACGGGATCACCTTGATGACCCGGTCATTGGCGAACTGCGCAACCGTTTTGGGCCGGATGCCTTTACCGTTCAGGCGACTCGCACCGGGGTACCTGTTGTTTGGGTCAAGCGTGAACAATTACTGGAAGTTGGCGATTTCTTAAAGAGACTGCCGAAACCTTACGTCATGCTGTTTGACTTACACGGCATGGACGAACGTCTGCGTACGCACCGCGAAGGGTTACCTGCCGCGGATTTTTCCGTTTTCTATCACCTGATCTCCATTGAACGCAATCGCGATATCATGCTCAAGGTGGCATTGTCTGAAAACGACCTGCGCGTACCGACGTTCACCAAACTGTTCCCGAACGCCAACTGGTATGAGCGTGAAACCTGGGAAATGTTTGGCATCGACATCGAAGGTCACCCGCACCTGACGCGTCTGCTGATGCCGCATACCTGGGAAGGTCATCCGCTGCGTAAAGACTACCCGGCGCGTGCGACCGAATTCGATCCGTTTGAGCTGACTAAAGCCAAACAGGATCTGGAAATGGAATCACTGACCTTCAAACCAGAAGAATGGGGCATGAAGCGTAGTTCCGAAAACGAGGACTTCATGTTCCTCAACCTCGGTCCTAACCACCCGTCTTCTCACGGTGCGTTCCGTATTGTGCTGCAGCTTGATGGCGAAGAAATCGTCGACTGCGTGCCTGACATCGGCTACCACCACCGTGGCGCTGAAAAGATGGGTGAACGTCAGTCCTGGCATAGCTACATTCCGTACACCGACCGTATCGAGTACCTCGGCGGCTGCGTTAACGAAATGCCTTACGTACTGGCCGTTGAGAAACTGGCTGGCATCACCACGCCGGATCGCGTCAACGTGATTCGCGTTATGTTGTCTGAACTGTTCCGTATCAACAGCCACCTGCTGTACATCTCCACGTTCATCCAGGACGTCGGCGCGATGACCCCGGTCTTCTTCGCCTTTACCGACCGTCAGAAAATCTATGACGTAGTGGAAGCGATCACCGGTTTCCGTATGCACCCGGCCTGGTTCCGTATCGGCGGTGTGGCACACGATCTGCCGCGCGGTTGGGACAAACTGCTGCGTGACTTCCTCGACTGGATGCCAAAACGTCTGGATTCCTACGAGAAAGCCGCACTGCGTAACACCATCCTGAAAGGCCGTTCGCAGGGCGTTGCCGCTTATGGTAAGAAAGAAGCGCTGGACTGGGGTTGTACCGGTGCTGCGCTGCGTGCGACCGGTATTGATTTTGACGTGCGTAAAGCGCGTCCATACTCTGGCTACGAAAACTTTGACTTTGAAGTCCCGGTTGGCGGCGGCGTGTCCGACTGCTATACCCGCGTGATGCTGAAAGTTGAAGAGCTGCGCCAGAGTCTGCGCATCCTTGAGCAGTGCCTCAACAACATGCCGGAAGGCCCGTTCAAAGCGGATCACCCGCTGACTACGCCGCCGCCGAAAGAGCGCACGTTGCAACATATCGAAACCCTGATCACCCACTTCCTGCAAGTTTCGTGGGGACCGGTTATGCCGGCAAACGAGTCCTTCCAGATGGTGGAAGCGACCAAGGGTATTAACAGTTACTACCTGACCAGCGATGGCAGCACCATGAGTTACCGTACCCGTATCCGTACCCCGAGCTATGCGCACCTGCAGCAGATCCCGGTAGCGGTACGTGGCAGCCTGGTGTCCGACCTTATCGTCCACCTGGGTAGTATCGATTTTGTTATGTCAGATGTGGACCGCTAATTATGCACGAGAATCAACAACCACAAACCGAGGCTTTTGAGCTGAGTGCGGCTGAGCGTGAAGCGATTGAGCACGAGAAGCACCACTACGAAGACCCGCGTGCGGCGTCCATTGAAGCGCTGAAAATCGTTCAGAAACAGCGTGGCTGGGTGCCGGATGGGGCGATCTATGCGATCGCTGATGTGCTGGGGATCCCGGCAAGCGACGTAGAAGGTGTTGCCACGTTCTATAGCCAGATCTTCCGCCAGCCGGTAGGTCGCCACGTGATCCGCTATTGCGACAGCGTGGTGTGCCATATCAACGGCTATCAGGGGATCCAGGCTGCGCTTGAGAAAAAACTCAACATCAAGCCGGGGCAGACGACCTTTGACGGTCGTTTTACGCTGCTCCCGACCTGTTGCCTGGGGAACTGCGATAAAGGGCCGAACATGATGATCGATGAGGATACTCATGCTCACCTGACCCCGGAAGGCATTCCCGAACTGCTGGAGCGGTATAAATGAAAGACATTATCCGTACTCCCGAAACGCATCCGCTGACCTGGCGTCTGCGTGATGACAAACAGCCGGTCTGGCTGGACGAATACCGTAGCAAGAACGGCTACGAAGGTGCGCGTAAGGCCCTGACCGGGCTGTCACCGGACGAAATCGTTAATCAGGTAAAAGACGCTGGCCTGAAAGGGCGCGGTGGTGCGGGCTTTTCCACCGGTCTGAAGTGGAGCCTGATGCCGAAAGACGAATCCATGAACATCCGTTACCTGCTGTGTAACGCCGATGAAATGGAGCCGGGTACCTATAAAGACCGTCTGCTGATGGAACAGCTGCCGCACCTGCTGGTAGAAGGCATGCTGATCTCCGCGTTTGCGCTGAAAGCGTACCGTGGTTACATCTTCCTGCGTGGTGAATATATCGAAGCGGCTGTGCATCTGCGTCGCGCGATTGCCGAAGCAACCGAAGCCGGCTTGCTTGGCAAAAACATCATGGGCACCGGTTTCGACTTCGAACTGTTTGTCCACACCGGGGCAGGGCGCTATATCTGTGGTGAAGAGACGGCGCTGATTAACTCCCTTGAAGGTCGTCGTGCTAACCCACGTTCCAAGCCGCCGTTCCCGGCAAGCTCTGGCGCTTGGGGTAAGCCGACCTGCGTTAACAACGTCGAAACCCTGTGTAACGTACCAGCTATCCTCGCGAACGGCGTGGAGTGGTACCAGAACATTTCGCAGAGCAAAGACGCGGGCACCAAGCTGATGGGCTTCTCCGGTCGCGTGAAGAACCCTGGCCTGTGGGAACTGCCTTTCGGTACTACCGCGCGCGAGATCCTCGAAGATTACGCGGGCGGCATGCGCGATGGCCTGAAATTCAAAGCCTGGCAGCCGGGCGGCGCGGGTACGGACTTCCTGACTGAAGCGCACCTCGATCTGCCGATGGAATTCGAAAGCATTGGTAAAGCCGGTAGCCGTTTGGGCACCGCGCTGGCAATGGCTGTCGACCACGAGATTGGCATGGTTCCTCTGGTGCGTAACCTCGAAGAGTTCTTTGCCCGCGAGTCCTGCGGCTGGTGTACGCCGTGCCGTGACGGTCTGCCGTGGAGTGTGAAAATTCTGCGCGCGCTGGAGCGTGGCGAAGGCCAGCCTGGGGATATCGAGACGCTTGAGCAACTGTGTCGTTTCCTCGGCCCGGGTAAAACCTTCTGTGCACACGCCCCGGGTGCGGTGGAGCCGCTGCAGAGCGCCATTAAATATTTCCGCGAAGAATTCGAAGCTGGCATCAAGCAGTCCTTCAGCAATACCCATCAGATTGGTGGTATTCAGCCGAACCTGCTGAAAGAGCGCTGGTAATAGCAGGGTAACCCTGAATCGCGATCAGAAATTCGATTAACGCTCGGTTTTAGACCGAGCCAACTGGAAGCATGCTGACTATGGCTACGATTCATGTAGACGGCAAAGAATATGAGGTCAACGGAGCGGACAACCTGCTGGAAGCTTGTCTGTCTCTCGGCCTTGATATTCCGTACTTTTGCTGGCACCCGGCGCTGGGAAGCGTCGGTGCTTGCCGCCAGTGTGCGGTGAAGCAATATCAAAACGCGGAAGACACGCGTGGTCGCCTGGTGATGTCTTGTATGACACCGGCCACCGAAGGCACCTTTATTTCAATTGATGACGAAGAAGCGAAGCAGTTTCGCGAAAGCGTAGTGGAGTGGTTGATGACTAACCACCCGCACGACTGTCCGGTCTGTGAAGAGGGCGGTAACTGCCACCTTCAGGATATGACCGTCATGACCGGTCATAGCTTCCGTCGCTACCGCTTCACGAAGCGTACTCACCGCAACCAGGACCTGGGGCCGTTCATCTCTCACGAAATGAACCGCTGCATCGCCTGCTATCGCTGCGTACGTTACTACAAAGATTACGCCGATGGCGCGGATCTGGGCGTCTATGGCGCACATGACAACGTCTACTTTGGTCGTCCGGAAGACGGTACGCTCGAAAGCGAATTCTCCGGTAACCTGGTGGAAATTTGCCCGACCGGCGTCTTCACCGATAAAACGCACTCCGAGCGTTATAATCGTAAATGGGACATGCAGTTTGCGCCGAGCATCTGCCAGCAGTGTTCTATCGGCTGTAACATCAGCCCGGGCGAGCGCTACGGTGAACTGCGTCGTATCGAAAACCGCTACAACGGTACCGTTAACCACTACTTCCTCTGCGACCGTGGTCGTTTTGGCTATGGTTACGTGAACCTGAAAGACCGTCCGCGTCAGCCGGTACAGCGTCGTGGCGATGACCTGATCACGCTGAACGCCGAACAGGCGATGCAGGGCGCGGCAGATATTCTGCGTCAGTCGAAGAAAGTGATTGGTATCGGCTCCCCGCGTGCCAGCGTTGAAAGTAACTTCGCGCTGCGTGAACTGGTCGGTGCGGATAACTTCTATACCGGTATTGCCCAGGGCGAGCAGGAACGTCTGCAACTGGCTCTGAGCGTGCTGCGTGACGGCGGTATTCATACCCCGGCACTGCGCGAAATCGAGTCATTCGATGCGGTTCTGGTCCTGGGCGAAGATGTCACCCAAACCGGCGCGCGCGTTGCGCTGGCAGTGCGTCAGGCGGTGAAAGGTAAAGCGCGTGAAATGGCGGCGGCGCAGAAAGTGGCCGACTGGCAGATTGCGGCAATCCTCAACATTGGCCAGCGCGCCAAGCATCCGCTGTTCGTTACCAACGTCGATAACACCCGTCTGGATGATATCGCGGCATGGACCTACCGTGCGCCGGTTGAAGATCAGGCGCGTTTAGGTTTCGCGATCGCCCACGCGCTGGATAACAACGCACCGGCGGTTGACGGTATCGACCGTGACCTGCAGAACAAAATTGACGTCATCGTTCAGGCTCTGGCTGGGGCGAAGAAACCACTGATTATTTCCGGTACCAACGCCGGTAGCGCCGACGTGATTCAGGCTGCTGCCAACGTGGCGAAGGCGCTGAAAGGCCGTGGCGCAGACGTCGGAATCACCATGATTGCTCGCTCTGTCAACAGTATGGGGCTGGGTATGATTGGCGGTGGTTCCCTCGACGACGCGCTGACCGAACTGGAAACAGGTCGTGCTGACGCCGTTGTGGTGTTGGAAAATGACCTGCATCGCCATGCTTCAGCAACGCGTGTGAACGCCGCGCTGGCGAAAGCGCCGCTGGTACTGGTTGTTGACCATCAGCGCACGGCTATTATGGAAAACGCCCATCTGGTGCTTTCCGCCGCTAGCTTCGCCGAAAGCGATGGTACGGTAATTAACAACGAAGGTCGCGCCCAGCGTTTCTTCCAGGTCTATGACCCATCCTACTACGACAGCAACACCGTAATGCTGGAAAGCTGGCGCTGGCTGCACTCGCTGCACAGTACCGTGCAGAGTCGTGAAGTGGACTGGACGCAGCTCGACCATGTTATCGACGCGGTCGTTGAGAAGTTACCGCAGTTGGCGGGTATTAAAGATGCCGCGCCGGATGCAAGCTTCCGTATCCGTGGACAGAAACTGGCACGTGAACCGCACCGCTACAGTGGTCGTACCGCAATGCGCGCCAACATCAGCGTTCACGAACCACGCCAGCCGCAGGACAAAGACACCATGTTCGCTTTCTCTATGGAAGGGAACAACCAACCGTCTGCGCCGCGTTCGCAAATTCCGTTTGCCTGGGCTCCGGGCTGGAACTCCCCACAGGCGTGGAACAAGTTCCAGGATGAAGTGGGCGGTAAACTGCGTCATGGCGATCCGGGCGTGCGTCTGATCGAAGCTTCTGCAGATGGTCTGGATTACTTCACAACCGTTCCGGCGAGCTTCCAGGCTCAGGATGGTCAGTGGCGTGTCGCGCCTTACTATCATCTGTTTGGTAGTGACGAAATGTCCCAGCGTGCGCCTGTCTTCCAGACCCGTATGCCGCAGCCGTACATCAAACTCAACCCGGCTGATGCCGCGAAGTTGGGTGTGAATGCCGGTACGCGCGTTTCTTTCAGCTACGATGGCAACACGGTTACGCTGCCGGTTGAAATCGCTGAAGGATTAACGGCAGGGCAGGTTGGTTTGCCAATGGGTATGCCTGGCATCGCGCCGGTTCTGGCTGGTGCACGTCTTGAGGATCTGCAGGAGGCACAACAATGAGTTGGATTACACCCGATCTGATTGAGATCCTGCTGAGCGTTCTCAAAGCGGTCGTGATTCTGCTGGTGGTGGTCACCTGCGGGGCATTCATGAGCTTTGGCGAACGTCGTCTGCTCGGTCTGTTCCAGAACCGTTACGGACCGAACCGTGTTGGCTGGGGTGGTTCGCTCCAGCTGGTTGCGGACATGATCAAGATGTTCTTTAAAGAAGACTGGATCCCGAAATTCTCGGATCGCGTCATCTTTACCCTGGCACCGATGATCGCCTTCACCTCGCTGCTGCTGGCTTTCGCCATCGTGCCGGTGAGCCCGAACTGGGTGGTTGCTGACCTGAACATCGGGATCCTGTTCTTCCTGATGATGGCAGGCCTCGCGGTATACGCGGTGTTGTTCGCAGGCTGGTCCAGTAACAACAAATACTCGCTGCTCGGTGCGATGCGCGCGTCTGCGCAGACGCTGAGCTACGAAGTATTCCTCGGACTTTCCCTGATGGGCGTGGTGGCGCAGGCCGGTTCATTTAACATGACCGACATCGTCAACAACCAGGCTGATATCTGGAACGTTATTCCGCAGTTCTTTGGTTTTGTCACCTTTGCCATCGCGGGCGTGGCGGTGTGTCACCGTCACCCGTTTGACCAGCCAGAAGCCGAGCAGGAACTGGCCGACGGTTACCACATTGAATACTCCGGTATGAAATTCGGTCTGTTCTTCGTGGGTGAGTACATCGGCATCGTCACCATTTCTGCACTGATGGTTACCCTGTTCTTCGGTGGCTGGCATGGTCCGTTCTTACCGCCATTCGTCTGGTTCGCGCTGAAAACCGCGTTCTTCATGATGATGTTCATTTTGATTCGTGCGTCGTTACCGCGTCCTCGTTATGACCAGGTAATGTCCTTCGGCTGGAAAGTCTGTCTGCCGCTGACGCTCGTCAACTTGCTGGTAACGGCGGCTGTCATTCTCTGGCAGGCGCAATAAGGGACACAAAGACCATGACCTTAAAAGAATTGTTAGTAGGTTTCGGCACCCAGGTACGCAGTATCTGGATGATCGGCCTGCATGCGTTCGCGAAACGCGAAACGCAGATGTACCCGGAAGAGCCGGTCTATCTACCGCCCCGTTTTCGTGGTCGTATCGTTCTGACCCGTGACCCGGACGGCGAAGAGCGCTGCGTTGCCTGTAACCTGTGTGCAGTAGCGTGTCCGGTAGGCTGTATCTCTTTGCAAAAAGCAGAGACCAAAGATGGCCGCTGGTATCCGGAGTTTTTCCGCATTAACTTCTCACGCTGCATTTTCTGCGGCCTGTGCGAAGAAGCCTGTCCGACAACGGCTATTCAGCTGACTCCAGATTTCGAGCTGGGTGAGTACAAGCGCCAGGACCTGGTTTACGAGAAAGAGGATCTGCTGATCTCCGGTCCGGGTAAATACCCGGAATATAACTTCTACCGGATGGCAGGTATGGCAATCGACGGCAAAGATAAGGGCGAAGCAGAGAACGAAGCCAAGCCTATCGACGTCAAGAGCCTGTTACCGTAAGGAGAGGGGCAATGGAGTTCGCTTTTTATATCTGTGGCCTGATAGCCATTCTCGCAACCTTGCGGGTGATCACCCACACCAATCCGGTACACGCACTGCTGTATCTGATTATTTCGCTGCTGGCGATTTCCGGGGTGTTCTTCTCGTTAGGTGCTTACTTCGCGGGGGCGCTGGAAATAATCGTCTACGCGGGCGCCATCATGGTGTTGTTCGTGTTCGTGGTCATGATGCTCAACCTCGGTGGTTCTGAAATTGAACAGGAACGCCAGTGGCTGAAACCGCAGGTGTGGATTGGACCGGCGATTCTGTCGGCCATCATGCTGGCGGTTATTGTTTATGCCATTCTGGGTGTTAACGATCAGGGCATCGACGGGACGCCAATTAGCGCGAAAGCTGTCGGTATTTCCCTGTTCGGACCGTATGTACTGGCGGTCGAGCTGGCTTCGATGCTGCTGCTGGCAGGTCTGGTTGTGGCCTTCCACGTAGGGCGCGAAGAGCGTTCTGGTGAAGTGCTGAGCAATCGCACCGATGACCGCGCGAAAAGAAAAACGGAGGAGCACGCATGATCCCCTTACAACATGGACTGATCCTCGCGGCTGTCTTATTCGTACTGGGCTTAACCGGTCTGGTTATCCGCCGCAATCTGCTGTTTATGCTGATCGGGCTGGAAATCATGATTAACGCCTCCGCGCTGGCCTTCGTGGTCGCCGGAAGCTACTGGGGCCAGACCGATGGTCAGGTGATGTATATTCTCGCCATCAGCCTTGCGGCTGCGGAAGCGAGCATTGGACTTGCGCTGTTGCTGCAACTTCATCGCCGTCGCCAGAACCTGAACATCGATTCAGTAAGTGAGATGCGTGGATGAACATGCTTGCCTTAACCATTATTCTGCCATTTATTGGCTTTGTATTACTGGCGTTCTCTCGCGGTCGTTGGTCAGAAAATCTGTCCGCGACCGTGGGTGTCGGGTCGATTGGCCTGGCGGCGCTGGTGACCGCGTTTGTTGGCGTTGACTTCTTTGCTAATGGTCAACAGGCCTACAGCCAGCCGCTGTGGACGTGGATGTCTGTCGGTGACTTCAATATCGGTTTTAATCTGGTGCTGGACGGCCTGTCGCTGACCATGCTCAGTGTGGTGACCGGTGTGGGTTTCCTGATCCACATGTTCGCCTCCTGGTATATGCGCGGTGAAGAGGGATACTCCCGTTTCTTCGCCTACACCAACCTGTTTATCGCCAGCATGGTGGTTCTGGTACTGGCGGATAACCTGCTGCTGATGTACCTCGGCTGGGAAGGCGTGGGCCTGTGCTCCTATCTGCTGATCGGTTTCTATTACACCGATCCGAAGAATGGCGCTGCGGCAATGAAAGCCTTCGTCGTGACCCGTGTGGGTGACGTGTTCCTCGCCTTCGCATTGTTTATCCTCTACAACGAGCTGGGCACGCTGAACTTCCGCGAAATGGTGGAACTGGCACCTGCTCACTTTGCAGATGGTAACAACATGCTGATGTGGGCAACCCTGATGCTGCTGGGCGGTGCGGTGGGTAAATCCGCGCAGCTGCCGTTGCAGACATGGCTTGCTGACGCGATGGCAGGTCCGACGCCTGTCTCCGCGCTGATCCACGCCGCGACGATGGTTACCGCCGGTGTCTACCTGATTGCACGTACCCACGGCCTGTTCCTGATGACGCCGGAAATCCTGCATCTGGTGGGGATTATCGGGGCTATCACTCTGGTACTGGCTGGTTTCGCCGCGCTGGTACAGACCGACATCAAACGCGTTCTCGCATACTCCACCATGAGCCAGATTGGTTATATGTTCCTGGCTCTCGGGGTTCAGGCGTGGGACGCGGCGATTTTCCACCTGATGACGCACGCCTTCTTTAAAGCGCTGCTGTTCCTGGCATCCGGCTCGGTTATCCTGGCCTGTCACCATGAACAGAACATCTTCAAGATGGGCGGTCTGCGTAAGTCTATTCCGCTGGTGTATCTCTGCTTCCTGATCGGTGGCGCGGCGCTGTCGGCTCTGCCGCTGATTACCGCAGGCTTCTTCAGTAAGGATGAGATTCTGGCCGGTGCGATGGCGAACGGTCATATCAACCTGATGGTTGCAGGTCTGGTCGGTGCGTTCATGACCTCTCTGTACACCTTCCGTATGATTTTCATCGTGTTCCACGGTAAAGAGCAAATTCACGCTCACGCAGGGAAGGGGATTACACATCATCTGCCGCTGATTGTGCTGATGATCCTGTCCACCTTCGTTGGCGCACTGATTGTGCCACCGCTGCAGGGGGTACTGCCTGCGACGACCGAGCTTGAGCATGGTCGCGTGATGACCTTGGAAATTACCTCCGGTATCGTCGCGATTGCAGGCATTCTGATCGCTGCATGGCTGTGGCTGGGTAAACGTACTCTGGTGACGTCGATTGCCAACAGTGCGCCAGGCCGTCTGCTGGGTACCTGGTGGTATAACGCCTGGGGCTTCGACTGGCTGTACGACAAAGTGTTCGTCAAGCCGTTCCTGGGCGTTGCATGGCTGCTGAAACGCGATCCGCTGAACGCAATGATGAACATTCCGGCGATCCTTTCCCGCTTTGCAGGTAAAGGCCTGTTGTTAAGCGAGAACGGCTATCTGCGTTGGTATGTAGCATCAATGAGCATCGGTGCCGTCGTTGTGCTGGCTCTGTTGATGGTACTGCGTTGATCGTAAAGTGAATTTTATCCAAATTCGTTGAAAATCAGGCCTCTATTAGGGGCCTTAAAAAGGAATAAAAATCGCCATGTTACTACCCTGGCTAATATTGATTCCCTTTATCGGTGGCTTTCTGTGCTGGCAGACCGAACGCTTTGGCGTGAAGGTGCCGCGTTGGATCGCGCTGATTACCATGGGATTGACGCTGGCGCTTGGCCTGCAACTTTGGTTGCAGGGCGGCTATTCACTGACGCAATCCACTGGCATTCCGCAGTGGCAGTCTGAGTTTGTCCTGCCGTGGATCCCACGCTTTGGCATCTCGATTCATCTTGCTATCGACGGTCTGTCGCTGCTGATGGTGGTGCTGACCGGCCTGCTCGGTGTTCTGGCGGTACTTTGCTCCTGGAATGAAATCGAAAAATACCAGGGCTTTTTCCACCTGAACCTGATGTGGATCTTAGGCGGCGTAATCGGCGTGTTCCTTGCCATCGACATGTTCCTGTTCTTCTTCTTCTGGGAAATGATGCTGGTGCCGATGTACTTCCTGATCGCGCTATGGGGGCATAAAGCCTCTGACGGTAAAACGCGTATCACGGCAGCAACCAAGTTCTTCATTTATACCCAGGCGAGTGGTCTGGTGATGTTGATTGCCATCCTGGCGCTGGTGTTTGTGCACTACAAAGCGACCGGCGTGTGGACTTTCAACTATGAAGAATTGCTGAATACTCCGATGTCCCACGGCGTGGAATACCTGCTGATGCTGGGCTTCTTCATCGCTTTCGCGGTGAAAATGCCGGTGGTTCCGCTGCACGGCTGGTTGCCGGATGCTCACTCCCAGGCACCGACCGCAGGTTCCGTTGACCTGGCAGGTATCTTGCTGAAAACCGCAGCCTACGGTCTGCTGCGCTTCTCCCTGCCGCTGTTCCCGAATGCGTCAGCGGAGTTTGCACCTATCGCAATGTGGCTTGGCGTCATCGGCATCTTCTACGGCGCGTGGATGGCCTTTAATCAGTACGACATCAAACGTCTGATTGCTTACACCTCCGTATCCCACATGGGCTTCGTACTGATTGCTATCTACACCGGCAGCCAGCTGGCATACCAGGGTGCGGTGATTCAGATGATCGCGCACGGCCTGTCCGCAGCCGGTCTGTTCATCCTTTGTGGTCAGCTGTACGAACGTCTGCACACGCGTGATATGCGTATGATGGGCGGCCTGTGGGGCAAAATGAAATGGTTGCCTGCGCTGTCAATGTTCTTTGCAGTGTGTACGCTGGGTATGCCGGGTACAGGTAACTTCGTTGGCGAATTTATGATTCTGTTCGGCAGCTACCAGGTGGTTC
>NZ_JAHLRC010000078.1:0-16198 GCF_018919545.1 Citrobacter sp. S46_ASV_140 | reverse complement strand
GCATGACCACCATCACCAACAGCAGTGATTTATTCGGCTTCGCCGGTTTTAATGCGGGAACTGCGGGATCGTATAACACCGCATCGGCATTCACGCCGGACAGCGACAGCTCCTGAGTACGCTGATAGAGTGATTTATACAGGTCTTCCATTTTATCTAATGACAGTTTTTGGCCGTTCCAGGCATCCCGTTTTGACGCCATTTTCTGGAAGATCTCTTTCTGCTGTTCCACCTGTTGCTGATAGTTCTTTTCATCCGCCAGCGCCGCCAGATATTGCTGACGTAAGCCGACTTTCAGCTCACCCAACACCCGTCCGGTTTGGCTTTGGATCGACTGAACATCGGCCTCTGCTTTTAAAATGGCGGGGTTTTTTGGCCCATAAACTTTGCGCAGTTCAGACAACGTACGCTGCGCCTGAATCAACGCAATGCGCAGATCCTGAATCTGAGCATGGTTAGAGACCGAAGGCTGCGAGATAACGCTCTCGGCGGACTTCCCTGCTCCATTCACCTCGTTATAAACGGATTCAGCGGCAACACGGCGTTGGGTCGCGTCGGCCAGACGATTGGTCACGATACTTAACTGCTCGGTTTCAAAACCATCGATACCGCGAAAGGTCAACAGCCCGGCATTTTTCAGATAGCTTTCCATCTCTTCTTTTTGCTTCGCTATCGACTTCTGAATCTCTTCCATTTTTTCATAATTCAGTTCGCGGGCTTTCTCTACTTTCTGACGCTTTTGCTCCAGCGTATAGTTGATGAAAGCCTGCGCGACGCCGTTGGCGATATCAGCCGCAACCTGGGGCGAAGTCGATTCATAGGTAATAGAGGCGAGGTTCGTTGTCCGAATACCGATGACATTCAGGTTTTTCGACAACGTTTTCAGCGCCTGCTCCATTCTCAGTTGCCGACTTTCACTGCTATCAGCGCCCTGAGCATCGGCTTTTTCCCCGGTAAATGCCGGGTTTTCATCCAGCTTCATATCGCGAACGGCTTGCTCAAGTACAATTCGTGAATGCATCAACGCATATTGCGTTTCGTAGTAACCACTGCGCGTTGAATCGAAACCATCAACCTGTGGGAACGGAGAAATGTTATCGGCCTGCGCCTTAATCAGCACCGTCGCCGTTGATACATACTTTGAGGACATCATGCTGATTAACGGATAAGCCACGACCCCGGCAACGATACCGGCCAGCGCGATTTTCCAGGCGTTCTTTTTCAGCGCTTTGGCAAAGCGGGAGAATTCAACAGTGCTTTCTCGTTTTTTGCCGTTTTCCACTATTGATAGTTTCATCGTCAGAAGAACCCCATGCCAATAATCACGACATCCCCAGGATGAACAGAGTGCGTTAAATCAACATTCTCAACTAGCTGATTGCTACCTGACAGGCGAATGTTGATATCTTGACGGTCAGCACGATCTGTAAATCCCCCCGCCTGCGCAATAGATTTCTCGACGGTAAGCCCTGGCTCATAAGCGAATCCATTCGGACTTTTCACCTCGCCAGAAACATAGTATTTACGGAACTCGGCAATACTCACCGTCACCATCGGAGTAGTAAAATAATCTCCAGTCAGGCGTTGAGTTAATTCGCTAGTCACCTGCTCAACAGTTTTATCTTTTAATATAAGAGCACCAACAAACGGGAAATTAATCTCCCCACTCTTATCCAAAATAAACCGCATCGTCATATCGGGTTGACCATGAACAGCGATATTGACAGTATCCCCTGCCCCAAGTCGGTAATCCTGCTGAACAGTAGCAGGATCGTCCATTAATCTCGGGCTGGACGTTGTGCATCCGACCATCAGGATACTGAATAGCAAAACCGCGCACAGTTCTATTATTTTCATTTTAGATCTGAACCTTAGCTTTAAGCATAATCATAGAATTATCATAACCCAACGTTCTGATGACTTCCTGATTGTCGTTGGGACCGATATAAAACGAATCAGTATCCTTATTCGAATTCAACGTATCTATTTGATATTTAATCTCAAAATTGACCGACGGCGTGTAGTCATAGCTCATGGTTACGCTAAATACCCCATCTTTATCATGCCGATCTTTATTCTGTTTTTTATAGTCTTCTGAAGTGTATGAGTAATCCAGCAAGGTAGAAAAACGGTTGCCTAACCAGAAGTGCTGGTAAGAAAGACCATACTGGGTGACTAAAATATATCCCCCAACTTCCGATGGGTCTTTAATGCTTTGCGCTGAGTGCACCGTGAAAACAGACTGCTGTAACGGCTTCCACTCCCCTTTTATATCCCAGTTTAGACCATTAAAATCATGCGAGTTTGCGTTGTTTTCAAATGTCTTGTACAACCATGAAATATTCATATCGACATTGGTTTTTCCCGTCAACTGCGACTTCAGGCCATACAGCAAATAATACTCATTAGTGTCTTTTTCTGAGTTGTTATCATAGTGACGCTGGTTAGTAATAAAGCTATAGCGAAAACGCGTTCTGGATGTGTATTGGTCAAAAATTTCTGCCACCAGGCTATTTTCGTGCCATTCCTGTTCCTGAATGTAATTGTAGAAATCTTCACTACTCTCCTGGGCGTCGGACGTATTACCGAACGTCAGTTTTTTGTATAACAACGCCAGTTCCGCTTTCCCGCGCCCATCCGGCGCGCCATAGCTGTAGCGCAATTCACTGTTAATAAAATTCGTCGTCAGCGGAGATTTAATCCCATACTGCTCGAATTGACCCGGTAGAAACCCCTCAGTGATCCCTCGACCGCGGGATTCGTGCCCAAGCGTATCCTCCAGATTGAGTGTTAAGCCGTGCTTGAGCCCATAGCGCCAGGCACCGTTAAAACGGAAAAAATGATCGTTATAGTTATCAGCGGAATCGCTTGAGTAGTTACGATAATCACCGGAGTACATCAGTAAATACTTATCCTGACCGCGCTCTCCGATCATACTCAAAACGGGGGCTGCGCTCTGAAACGAGGAACCGATAGCATCTCTGCTATGTGGCTGATAAGACACGTTATCATTATAACCATAGTCCACAGCGACCTTGCCCTGGAAGTCGATCCCCGCAAAGCCAATGTGTGATTTCGGTGTTAAATCAGCCCATACGGGCTGCGATATCACGATTCCGGTAATCACGAGTAATTTAGTATGCATTCTTACCGATAAATCCTTTGAAAATAGTTTTAATAATAATTTTTATATCCAACCATAAAGACCAGTTTTGAATGTACTCAATATCGTACTGAACCCTTTTTTCCATCTTATAAAGCGCATCGATTTCCCCGCGGAAACCGTTGATTTGCGCAAGCCCGGTGATCCCTGGCTTAACTTTATGGCGGATCATGTAATTTTCGACCTGTTTACGGTACTGCTCATTATGCGTAACCGCATGAGGTCTGGGACCGACAATCGACATACTTCCCTGCAATACATTGATAAATTGCGGCAGTTCATCCAGTGAGGTGCGGCGTAAGAAACTACCGAATTTGGTTACCCGCGGATCGTTTTTAGTGGCCTGAATAACCGTATCGGCGTTCTCCATAACGCGCATCGAGCGAAACTTCCAGACCTTAATTTTTTGCCCGCTAAGACCATACCGGTCTTGTTTGAAAAAGACTGGCCCGCGGGAAGTGAGTTTGATTCCAATGGCAATGGCCAACATCAGCGAAGAAATCATCACCATAATGATGCTGCCAAGTACCAAATCTTCCGCCCGCTTGATAAACGACCCCGCCCCTTCAAACGGCGAACTAAAAATGCCAATAGTTTGCAGGTTGTGAATGGAGCGCAGCTTGGACATGTTGTTACTGTAGGTGTAGAAGTCAGGAACAATATACGTATCTACGGTAGTGTCTGACATCATCGCCAAAAAATGACGAATGCGTTGTAAAGCTACCATCGGTAAAGCGATGTAGATTTCGTCTATATTTCCCTGCCGGGCTTCCTCAACCAGATTGATCACCGGCCCACGAAAGGGGCTTTTTACCTTATCGACGATATCGCCACAGCGGGATAAGGCGCGCTCATCATAAAAAGCCAGATCTAATGTGATATTAGCGTATTCATCCATTAACGCGTTTTCTGCCGCCAGACCATTGTCAGTCAGACCAATAATCGCCACGCGCATACTCTTTTTCGTTGAATATTTAAAAATGAAAAAGCGAATGTAATAAAGAAAAGGTAATGGGATGAAGTACCAGTAAATAATCGCTGAATAAAAGGGGGAAGGCAGTTTGTCTAAGTAGCCGAGAGACTCGGGTTCAGCCACCGTCATGCTGACCAGTTCGTTCAGAAAAATTGCCAGTAGCGTACAAAAAACCAACCGTTTTTGATTACGTAAACCGATCGTCTTAATCTTTTGTTGATACATTTTAATGTATTCAGCAAACAGTAAGAAAAAGACTGAGAAGAGAATACTCAGAATGGCAATGGTGTTAAATGGTGCCAGACCTAACAGATGGGCGCTAAAAATTAACGTCGCATTGATTACAATGAAATCGACCAGTTTTAAAAAGACTGGATATCCCTGGCTGCTAATCTTTAGCGATTTTTTAAGCATATCTCAGCCCATTATTTATTGATCTTTAATTGTTTTTTTCTCATTTATGTTGCTAATTATATCACAAGTCTTAAAAACGCAATGGCACACTGTCAGTAAATGTAAAAAACAATGTAATACAATGTGATGGGTTTCGCACCATACAAATGCAACCCAATGATTTAGATGACTATTTATTGGTAATATTTTTTAATTTCATCCTTGAAAAACATGATTAATTGCAACATAAACGTCATTGACAGATCACAATTCATAAGCTACTAGTGGCTAGAATCACATGATGAGCGCCTGACAACGGGTTAACCTTACAAAAAGCAATACTTTGTCCAAACCTCGTTGCGCTACGGTCAGTGATGAGAGTCCTGGAGAGCGACAGAAGAAATCAATAAGTGTATTTATAATTCCCACCATAAAAATAACTTAGTAACACATTTACAAAGCAATGATTAGCAACCTTATTATAAATAAGGTACTTTACGAGGAGTATGGGATTGCTTTCATTTTCACGCTCAAAATTCAAAAAAAAACGAATAATAAAAAAAATTTAGTTTAAATAATTGTAGCAAATCCGAGGAGATGAAGCGGCAAGCATGACTTCAATTAAAACGATAGCCAATCATTGAGAAAATGCGTGTTACATATTACTAATGTCAACATTCTGCATGAACACACCTTTAACATCAGAATTTTCAGCGCTTACCAACACATCGATTTAAAATAAAGAGAAGAGAATAAATGACAGCATTAAAATTTTGTTAAAAGCAGCGTAAATCGCCCCAACGAATTATTGATAACAATGTATACACTTTTGTTAAGATATATATATAAACACCTTCCAAAGCCATTCAATGATGCCAAAAAATTTTGTTTACTTATTTTTCGCAAATAAATAATATCCGCGCCGGATTACTTGTTGAGCAATTTACGCACGTTAATCATTTCTTTCAAATGAAGTCCTACATCATTTTTTGACGTTGATGAACTCCAGCTGAATCTGTGCCTCTGACAAGTACTTTTCTGGGTAAATAATAAATTTAACGGAGTTATGATGATGAAAACTGCACTTACCAGCAGTGTACTGGTCGCTTTGTTTGCCGCTAATGCTGGCGCAGCAGCGAATTACGTTACCACTGCCGCAACAGGTTCTAAAGCCACCGCGACGGTCCATTTTACCGGTGAAATTGTTGCCAGTACCTGCGTGGTGAGCACAGCAAACCAGCCAGGTAAAACAGTGGCATTGCCACAAGTTACCAACCAGCTATTTAGCGGCGCGGGCTCTAGCACCGGTAATACTCCGTTTACGTTGCAATTTAGCGGCTGTAGTGGGGTAACTGGAGGAAGCGGCTATGTGGTGGTCTTTACTGGTAAAACCCCTGGCAGTAACACAGCACTTCTGGAAGCGAAACGTGGCTCGGCTTCTGCCACCGATGTTGGCATCGAAGTGGATCAAGCGGGTCATGCCCTCGATTTCGCTTCCGGTAGTAATGAGGTGAGCTTAAAAGCAGATCAAAATGGCGATGCACAAATCGATCTGGTCGCCAAATATCAGCAAATTGGCGCAACGCTGCCTGCGGCTGGCACGATCACTGCGGATATGAATTACACCGTCATTTATAAATAACGGACGTTGATTGCTATGGATGGCACTCTTCCCTGAACCTGGAAAGTGCACCTGATGAATAAAATATTCTTTTACCTGTTGCTGTGTGTGGTTAGCACCGCTCACAGCGCAATTAATTTGGGTCAAACACGCGTTATTTATAATGAGAACGATAAAGCGGCGATGTTTGACGTCAACAATAATACAGACAAGCCATATATGGTACAGACGTGGCTGGATAATGGTAATCCGGATGAGACGCCAGCCAATCTGCCAATGTTAATTACGCCTCCGATCCTGAAACTTGACGGCCATAAATCAGCCGTGTTGCGAGCTATTTATCAGGGCAATGGCTTTCCTGAGAATGTTGAATCTGTAGTGTGGATTAATGTGCAGGAAATCCCCACCATCGAGAATGAAGAAAATACCTTACAGCTGGCGCAGCGTATTCGCATCAAACTATTTTATCGCCCTGTTGGGCTGAATATGACGCTACCTGAAGCCGTTGAGAAATTACAGTGGCAGTGCCACGGTCATACTCTGCGGGCGGTCAATGCGACGCCGTTACATATCTCCCTGACGCAATTACATATTAACGGCGAAAACATTGATGCCGACATGATTAATCCGCATGGCGAACGCACGTTTGCGTTGTCACAGCAAAAAGTCAGCCATATCGGTTTTAGCTGGGTAGATGATTACGGCGGCACTAACGCGGTTAATAACGTCCCGGTATCTTGCAATTGAGTTGGGGTTGCACATGATGAAAAAAAATAAGCACCCGCAACGGTACACCCTCTTTACGCTGTCAACGCTGGCCGTGTGCATACCTGCATACGCCAGCAGCACGCCGCAGTTTAATACCCGTTTTGTACATGGTACGCAAAATATTACCTCCGTAGTGCAAATAGCCCGTAATGACGGACTTAGCGAAGGCACGTTTGAATACGATATATATCTTGACCATAGCTTCGTCGAAACGCGCAATGTTGACTTTAAAAGACGTAAACCACAAGGCAAGCCGCAACCTTGCCTGAGCGCGGACGATCTGCGCAAATACGGGATTAAAATCCCCGAAGGTAACGCCGATACCTGCGTGGAGCTCACGGCGCTGATCGCAAACAGCCGCCTGACGGCAGATGCAAACTACCAGCGCATTGATATTTCAGTGCCAGAAGCTTTTCTGCTTTCGACTGCGCATGACGCCGTGCCTGAATCGGCCTATGACGATGGGATTAATGCCGCTTTTGTCGGCTACAACGCCAATACGACGCACCTGATTGAACAGGGCCAGGATCATGACTCTGTTTTTGCCAGTTTTGCCAACGGTATAAACCTGGCGGGATGGCATTTTCGTAACCAGTCTACTTTCAGCTATGCCAGCGGTTCAGGCCGTCAATGGCAGGCGGTTTCCACGTGGGTGGAACGTAATATTATTGCGCTGCGTAGCCGCTTGCGCTTCGGGCAAACCTATACGGACGACGATGTATTTGACAGCATCCAGTTTACCGGGGCACAACTCACCAGCGATGAAAACATGTTGCCTGATAGCCAACGCGATTTTGCGCCAGTCGTTCGCGGCGTCGCCAATAGCAATGCCACAATCGAAATCCGTCAAAATGGCTATCTGATTTACAGTAAAAACGTCGCGCCAGGCGCGTTTGACATTGACGATATCAACCCCAGCAACCAAAGCGGCGACCTGAACGTCAGCGTTATTGAAGCCGATGGCAGTCGGCGTAATTTCACTGTGCCTTATTCGGCGGTCCCGAACATGCTGCGTGCAGGTAACAGCCGCTTTCAGTTTACGGCAGGGGAATACCGCGACGGTTACAGCGGCGGCTGGCGGCCCCGCTTTGTTCAAGGCACATTGAGTTATGGTCTCAGCTTTGGCTCCACGTTGTACGGTGGTTTCCTGACCGCAGAAAGCTATAATGCGATTGCCACCGGGATCGCTCAGGATCTGCACCAGTTCGGCGCGATCTCTTTCGATATCACTACCGCCAGAGCGCAGCTTGCCAGTGGAGATACGTCCACAGGACAAAGTTACCGTTTCTTATACTCCAAATCGCTGAACCAGTACGGTACGGATTTCCGTCTGGTAGGCTACCGCTACAATACCTCCGGTTATTACAGCTTTAGCGACACCATTAACGAGCATAACAGTTGGTCCTCGGGCTATTACGACATCGCCTATGACGACCCGAATCAACATCTGCGTTTTCCTGGCGAAGAGCACAACAAAAAGCATTACTACACCACTAACTACAATAATCGCCGCCAACGTTTTGAGGTCTCTGTTAACCAGCGTTTGTGGGATAACGCCTCTCTTTACGTCAGCGCCAGCCAGCAAAACTACTGGCACAACGGGAGTCACGACCGCACGATACAGCTGGGTTACAACGATACACTGGGGAAAATCAACTGGAGCGTTTATGTACAGGATACCCGTAACCAGTACGACTACCAGGACCGCAGTATCAACCTGACGCTTTCCATTCCATTCGATTTCATGGATAGCCGCGGCTTTGTCTCCACCAACATCATGCATAGCCAGCAGAATGGCGACAGCTACTCCACCAGCTACAGCAATACAGCATTTGACGATCGTCTGAGCTGGGGCGTTCAGGGCAGTACCACCGATCGACAGGATTCCTCTGCCGGGGTTAACGCCGCCTGGCAAGGTGACAAGATGAATGTTCAGGGGGGCTACAGCGCAGGACGCAACTACCAGAATATGAATATGGGCATCAGCGGCGGGGCAATGCTGCACGCAGGCGGCGTGACGCTCATGCACTCTCCTGGCGATACCATGGTGTTGGTCGAGGCCAAAAATGCCGACGGTGTCCATATTCAGCAACAAAATGGCGTGGCAATTGACGGTAACGGCTATGCGGTCCTTACCGCAGCAGACGCATGGCATTACAACGTGGTGAGTCTGAATACCGCTGATATTGGTGCCGGGCTGGATATTCCGCAGGCACAGAAAAAAATTGTTCCAACAGAGAAAGCCATCGGCAAAGTGGTGTTTGAAACCTTCAGCGGCCGCAACTATCTGGTCAATGCCGTCATGCCCGGCAACATTGCCCCCCCGGTCGGCGCGAACGTACGAGATACCAAAGGTCGTAGCCACGGTCTGGTCGGTATGCATGGCGCACTGTATGCCAGCGGCGTGGAGGACAATTCTCGCCTGGAAGTGCGCTGGGGCTCCCATGCAAATGAACACTGCTTTATTCAAATGCCGGATAACCATAACCAGCCGGTGAAGAAAATCGGATATACACAAATTACCGCCCAGTGCGTCGGCTCGTAAGGTGCAATCAATGAATCCGTTAAAAATAGTTAAACTCGTGGTGCTGCTTTGTTTGCCGATATTCAGTAGTGCAAGCTATGCGGTTACCTGTACAGCAAACAGCGTCTCCGTACACGTTGATCCCATTAAAATCAGCCACAGTACCACCGCTGGGGACACCGTTTGGGTGTCCAATCCGCAAACCGTTAGCGTCACTTGCCGCGACACAGATTATATGCCCCACGGCGAAGCCGCCAGAATCTACATCGACCCTGATCATGAGTTTGCGCATTTTCTGCAGGGAACCAATATGAAACTGGTGGTGAGCATTGATGGTCGCCCCTACGATCAAAGCGCCCAAGCCGTCACCACCCAATATCAGGCAACGTTGCCCCGAACACGTTCAGACAACTACTGCAGCAGTAATAACCACAGCCATGCCAGTGACTGCCAGGCGCGCCCACAAACATTTTCTTTCACCTTTAACCTCAGTCTGGTCGCTACCGGAAAACTCCCGGATCCTTTGCCTGCGCTGGCCGGTCGCACCATCAACAAAGTTTTCGTCGTCGACGGTATTGGCAGCATTAACGCCTGCGGTTCGCATTGCTCCACCAGCAATCCGGCAAAAAACTTTGGCCCCGCGCTTAATGGCCTGAATAACATCAGTTATATCAACTGCGAACCGATCGTCTCTATCAGCTCTGACAAAGGAACGGATACCGTCGAGTTTGGCAGGATCAGCATTACCGAAGCAAAAGTGGGAAAAGATAACAGCCACAGTAAACAGTTTGCCGTTATTGCCGCAGAAGCCGCCGGGAAGCATGAATGTCGCGGCATCAACTACGCGGTAACGTTTACCGGCACCACGAGCAACAGCGGCGCAGTTTTTACCGGTCAGGGGACGCCAGATATCGGCGTTACGCTCCAGGATGCTGCACACCCCGGCTCCGGGGACATTATCAGCGGCAACCGTATCGATTTTGCCAGCAGCGCGTTTACCAACCAGAGCGACAGCCGACGCAAAGAGTTCATGGCAACCCTGTTCTGGCTGAAAAATCCTCCCCAACCCGGCACATTTAGTATCCCTGTCAATGCTACGGTGACCTTTAAATAACAGGCGCAGGACGATGCTGATCGTCCTGAGCGTCTCGCACCAGGCATAAAAACCGCAGTCGTACGCTTAACCCGCCTAATGCTTCACTCCGTGATAGCTGAGGGTGCGTGCGGTGCAGACGAGCAATGTCGTTGACCAGCGCCAGGCCTATCCCGGCGCCAGGGACATTACCGACGTTATCAAGGCGATGAAACGGTAGCAGCGCCTGGTGCACCATCTGCTCATCGATACCCGGCCCGCTATCTTCAACCACCAGCACCACCGCCTCTCCTTTTCGCAGCAGACGGGCGGTTACCACACCATGCGGTGGCGTGTATTTCAGTGCGTTATCCAGCAGATTCCCGCACAGTTCGCCAAGCAGGACTTCATCGCCCTCAATCCACACCGCATCCTGTTCCCCTTCATAGCCCAGATCGATCCCTTTACTGCGCGCCTGCGCCAGTCGCGTGAAACAACTGCTTTGCACCACCTCATACAAATTAACCGGCGAGAAGTGCCTTTCTCCTTGCTCTTTGCGCTTCACAGCCGACAGTTGTAACAGCCGTTCCGTCAGTTGAATGGTGTTGTCCAGCGTGGAGCTCATGGCTTGCAGACTCTCATACCATTGCTGCGGCTGCTGGCTGGCGAGGGCCACCGACGCCTGAGTTTTTAGCACCGCCAGCGGCGTTTTAAGCTGATGGGAAGCATCCGCGCTGAAGCGTTCCTGGCGAGAGATCAGGCCGCGAAGTCGGTCCAGATAACGGTTGAATGCCACAATCAACAGACGGGTTTCCGACCACGGCAGCAGCTCCGGCAGCGGCGTCAGCAGCCCAGGCTCGCGACGCACCATCAGCGATGACAGCTGGCGCATCGGGCGTAACACCCGACGCAGCAGCCAGCCGACCAGCACCAGCGTGAGCAGCACCAGCAGCCCTTGCGAAACCCACGAGGAAAACAGCAGCTGTCGCGCCAGGTAACGTCGCGATTGCAGCGTTTCGGCGACATAAATCTCGGCCATGCCGATAATGCCGCCCTCGTTGACGGGCTGCAGCAGACGCGCCACGCGAATTGCCTCCCCGCGATATTCAGTGTGATAAAACCACGCCAGCGCCGGATAAAGCCGCGTACGCGATGTCGCAGGCGGCATCGCAGGTAAATCGTCATAACCTGAGATAACCTTCCCCGCCGGATCGACCACCTTGTAATACAACCTGTCGTTCATATTCAGCTCAAAGCTGTCCAGCACCACCCACGGCACATTCACTTCCAGCTGTTTGTTGTGCACCACCAGTCGCTCGGAGACGGTTCTGGCAGACGAGAGCAGCGTCCGGTCATACGCCTGCGTCGCCGCCTGTAGCGCGCTGACATAGCTGTTAAATGCCGACAACCCCCACAACAACATGAGCGGCAAACCCAGAAACATCAGCAGTTGCAGGTACAACGATTGGGGTTTAACCCACTTCATCGCTACGCTCCAGCACATAGCCCAGCCCGCGCAGCGTGGCGATGCGCACATCGCTTCCCTGTAGCTTTTTACGCAGACGATGGATGTAGAGCTCAATGCTTTCGGGGCTGACCTCATCGTTTAGACTGAAGACCTGTTCAAACAACTGCTGACGCGAAACCGGTCGCAATCGACGGTACATCAGCACCGTCAGCAATGCCTGTTCGCGCGGCGTGAGCGCCAGCGGCTGCCCCTGCAACAGAAAATAGCCCTCATCGTGAAACGCCAGTTCGCCCAGTTGCTGTATGCCCTGCACCTGCCCCGCGCTGCGGCGTAGCAAAGCCCTCAGCCGGGCATCCAGCTCCTCGATTTCAAACGGTTTTGCCAGATAATCATCGGCCCCAACGTTCAATCCTTTCACCCGATCGGCCACCGCGCTGCGCGCCGTCAACAGCAGCACAGGAAGCGTCTGCCCGCGTTTGCGCAGGCGCTGAACGACGTCAAGACCATCCAGTCCCGGCATATTGATATCCAGCACCGCCAGCGCGTACGTTTCGCTATGTAAAAGATGGTCGGCCGCCAGGCCATCAAAAACGCAGTCGACGGCAAAACCGTTTTGCACCAGCGCTTTCTCCAGCCAGTGAGCTAACTCACGGTTATCTTCCGCTAATAAGAGACGCATATCACATCCTGTAAAGTTTCTGCCGCATTGAAAGGGAATTGAAAGGTTAATGTTTTAACAATCATGCAACCGAACCGCTACACATCGGCTCACATAATCACAAAAATCTTCTTCCGTACCCGAAAATCCGGTTTTCCGGCGTGAGGATAAACAATGAAAAAACAGTTACTTCGTACCCTTACTGCAAGCATTTTACTGATGAGTACCTCTGTTCTGGCGGAACAAGCGCCATCGCGCACAGAATGTATCGCCCCTGCTAAACCTGGCGGTGGTTTCGATCTCACCTGTAAGTTGATTCAAGTGAGCATGATGGAAACCGGCGCTATCGAAAAACCAATGCGCGTAACCTACATGCCCGGTGGCGTTGGCGCCGTGGCCTATAACGCGATCGTCGCGCAACGTCCGGCTGAAGCGGGTACCGTAGTGGCATTCTCCGGCGGCTCGCTGCTGAACCTGTCACAAGGGAAGTTTGGTCGCTACGGCGTTGATGATGTCCGCTGGCTGGCAAGCGTGGGCACTGACTACGGCATGATTGCCGTACGCCAGGACTCACCCTGGAAAACGCTGAAAGATCTGCTGACGGCAATGGAGAAAGATCCTAACAGCGTGGTCATTGGCGCAGGCGCCTCTATCGGTAGTCAGGACTGGATGAAGTCGGCGCTGCTGGCGCAAAAAGCCAATGTCGATCCACACAAGATGCGCTATGTGGCCTTTGAGGGCGGCGGCGAACCGGTCACCGCGCTGATGGGGAATCACGTCCAGGTGGTTTCCGGCGATCTCAGCGAGATGGTGCCTTATCTTAGCGGCGACAAAATCCGCGTGCTCGCCGTGTTCTCTGATCAACGTCTGCCAGGCCAGTTAGCTAACGTACCAACCGCCAAAGAGCAGGGTTACGACCTCGTGTGGCCCATCATTCGTGGCTTCTACGTTGGACCAAAAGTCAGCGACGCCGAGTATCAGTGGTGGGTTGATGCCTTTAACAAACTCCAGCAGACCGATGAGTTTAAAAAGCAGCGCGATCTGCGCGGCCTGTTTGAATTCAACATGAGCGGTAAGCAGCTCGACGAATACGTGAAAAAGCAGGTCACGGATTACCGTGAGCAGGCGAAAGCCTTCGGTCTGGCGAAATAAGCGCAGAGGCAAAGATGATGAGCGATCGTATTTTTGCAGGTATCTGGCTGTTGCTCTGCATAGCCGGGCTGTTCGTGGCCTGGCAAATCACCAGCGAATACAGCTATGAGCCGGTTGGGCCGCGTCCCTTTCCGCTTGGCATTATCAGCCTGATGCTGGTATGCGCCGTGGCGCTGCTGTTGCGCCATCCCGACACCATCAGTTGGCCCCGCCGTCACGTGCTGCAAAAGCTGCTGACGATGGTGATTGTTCTGTTGATGTACGCCTGGGGTTTCGAATGGCTCGGTTTTCCCATCTCCACCGCCATTCTCACCGTGGTGATTGGCATGCTGTTCGGCGCAACGATTCCGGCTGCGGGTATTTCCGGCGCGGTACTCGGCATTCTGCTGTGGTATGCCTTTGACCGACTGCTTGACGTCACCTTACCACTCGGCGCCTGGCTGGGTTAACGGAGAAACGATGGATACCTGGATTTATCTTTCTCAGGGTTTCGCGGTGGCCATGACGCCGGAAAACCTGGTCATCGCCCTGATTGGCTGTTTTGTCGGTACCATTGTCGGGCTGTTGCCTGGTCTTGGACCCATTAACGGCGTGGCGATCCTGCTGCCTCTGGCTTTCGCTTTGCATCTGCCTGCAGAATCTGCGCTGATCCTGCTGGCTACGGTCTACATAGGTTGTGAATACGGCGGACGTATCTCCTCCATCCTGCTGAATGTTCCCGGCGATGCGGCGGCGATTATGACCGCGCTGGATGGCTACCCGATGGCGCAGCAAGGCCGCGGCGGCGTTGCGCTCTCTATCTCGGCGGTCAGCTCTTTCATTGGTTCGCTTATCGCTATCGGCGGCATCATTCTGTTTGCCCCGGCGTTAGCCCAATGGTCGCTGGCCTTCGGTCCGGCGGAATACTTTGCCTTAATGGTTTTCGCCATTGCCTGCCTCGGCAGCATGATGGCGCAAAACCCGCTGAAATCATTTCTGGCAGCGCTTATCGGTCTCGGCCTTGCGACCGTCGGCGTAGACGCCAATACCGGGGTTTATCGCTTTACCTTTGACAGCGTTCATCTCTCCGACGGTGTGCAGTTTATCGTGGTAGTGATTGGGCTGTTCTCAGTCTCTGAAATACTGTTAATGCTGGAACATACCAGCAGTGGCCAGACGCTGGTGCGTAAAACGGGCCGCATGTTATTTAACGCCAAAGAAGGTGCGCAGTGCGTTGGCGCAACCCTGCGTTCATCGGTGATTGGCTTTTTCGTCGGCGTCCTGCCCGGCGCGGGCGCAACCATTGCCAGCGCTATCACCTACATGACCGAGAAAAAGCTCAGCGGCAATAGCGACAGCTTCGGCAAAGGGGATATACGCGGCGTGGCGGCCCCCGAAGCCGCCAACAACGCCTCGGCCTGTGGCTCCTTTATCCCGATGCTGACGCTCGGCGTACCGGGCTCCGGCACCACGGCGGTGATGATGGGCGCGCTGACGCTGTACAATATCACCCCGGGTCCGGCCATGTTCACCGAACAGCCGGACATCGTCTGGGGGCTGATTGCGGCGCTGCTGATTGCTAACGTAATGCTGCTGGTGATGAACATCCCGTTGATCGGCCTGTTTACCCGTATGCTGACCATCCCCTTGTGGTTTTTGGTACCGGCTATCGCGGCAGTCTCCGCGGTGGGCGTGTATGCCGTCCACAGCACCACTTTCGATCTGGTGCTGATGGTTGCCCTCGGCGTGCTGGGCTACATATTGCGCAAAATGCACTTCCCGATGTCGCCGTTGATTTTAGGCTTCGTTCTCGGGGAAATGCTGGAGCAGAACCTGCGTCGGGCGCTGTCTATCAGTAACGGTAATATGGATATTCTGTGGGCCAGCGGCGTGGCGAAAGTGCTGCTGGTGATGGCGGTACTGGTTATCGTGGTCCCGCCAGTGCTACGCCTGATTCGTAAACGTAACAGCAAACCGCAGGTGGATATCAGCTAATAATATGCCGGATAGCGGCGCTAACGCGTCTTATCCGGCATTTTCATCTTAATTCCTGAACGGCACTGAGTACGTGCTCAACAAACCGCGTCAGCTTGGGCAGCGGACGCAAATCTTGTCGCCACAGTAGATGAATCGGCCGCGGCTGCGGCGTAAACTTTTCCAGTATCCGAATCAGTTTCCCGGTAGCCAACTCTTGCGCCAGCAGCACCTCCGGTTGCAATAACAGTCCGGCCCCCGCTACCGCCGCCATACGCAGGCCATGACCATCGTTACAGCGCAGGATCGCATCACGCTTCCATCTGACTTCGCCCGTCACGCCAGGCAGTATCCATTCGTTGCGAGCCGTCCACACGGTATGGGACAGGCACAGATGATCCACCAGATCCGCTGGCGTAAGGGGCGTGCCATGACGGGCAAGATAATCCTTTG
>NZ_JAHLRC010000077.1:0-16657 GCF_018919545.1 Citrobacter sp. S46_ASV_140 | reverse complement strand
TTAGTGGTTTCGCCAGCATCCAGAATGCTCATCACTTTGAAGTTCATCTGGCCGATTTCCATTGAGCACTCCAGCAGAGCGTTCATATCGGAAGGCCAGGTTCCCAGCCATGCCATGATTTTGTGGTACTGAGCGTAGATGTCGTTGTCGTACTGACCGAGAACGTGCGCGTGCTCCATGTAAGCTGCCGCACCTTTCAGGCCGTACAGGCACAGCAGACGCAGGCCGAGAATGTTCTCGCCAATGGCTGCTTTGTCTTTGTTCGGGGTAAATTCAGCGGCCTGACGTTGCAGGTCGCCCAGATCGTCGCTGACCAGTTGCAGATCGGCCATCGGGTTAGCGACCGCTGCGTTCGCGTCGATGTTCAGGCATTGCGCTTTCAGGGCGTCGCGCATGGCGATAGCTTCACGGGCATAGCCAACAATACGCGGGGAATCGAAGTTAACGTTGGTCAGCGTGGAGAAGAATGCACGCGGCGCAAAGTTATCAACTTCATGGTCGATGATGCCGTATTCACGTGCCTTAACAGCCCATGCAGACAGACCTTGTAGGGAAGCAATCAGCAGATCCTGCAAATCGGAGGTTTCAGCCGTTTTACCGCACATACCCTGCGCGTAAGAGCAGCCGTTTCCTGCCGGAGTACGGATGGTTTGTTCACATTGCACACAAAACATGGTCACACCTTTTAAAGTTATATTTAATATACATGTTTAAGGTTATGCCTGTGCGCGAAGGGATAAAAGGGATTTCTGCTACAACTTGCAGGGAGATTGATTTAGCGCAATTTTGGCGGTAGATGACTACCGCCAGAGAGGTATTTGTCCTGACTTCAGGCGGAGAAAAACGCCATCAGCAAAGGCACTAACAGACTCAGAATAAAGCCGTGGACGATGGCTGCCGGAACCATCTCCAGACCGCCGCTGCGTTGGAGCACCGGTAAGGTGAAATCCATGGATGTCGCGCCACATAGCCCCAGCGCGGTTGAGCGGCTGCGGCCCACCATTCCAGGAATCAACATAATGGCAATCAGTTCGCGGGCCAGGTCATTAAAGAAGGCGGCGCTACCAATCACCGGCCCGAACGATTCGGTTAACAGAATACCGGACAGGGAATACCAGCCAAAACCTGATGCCATCGCCAGCGCGGTTTTCAGCGGCAGGCCGAGGATCAACGCATTGATAACCCCCGCCAGCATCGAACTGGCGACGACGACCACCGCAACAATCATCCCCCGGCGATTCAGCACAATTTGCTTTAAGGTCATACCGCTGTTGCGCAGTTGAATCCCGACCAGGAACAGTAAAAAGATTAACGTATATTCGCTGGCTTCGGTGGCGTGCTGCAGAATAGGAAGACCGGTGAGGCCGAGCAGAAAACCCACGACGACGACGCCACAAAGCTGGAGCGACTCAAGTGCCATCGCAATTCGCGAGGGTAGCTTTTCTTGCTTGTGGTTATGTCGCCAGGGCAGTGAACGCTCCAGCCAGAACAGCGCCGCGATATTACACAGCAAAATGACCGTCACGCTGACCGCAGAATAATGAAGAATGGCTAACAGGTTGCTGGCGAGATTATCCAGAAACGCCAGGCTGATACCCATAAAAAAGAGAATAAGGTAGACGATCCAGCTCAACAGGCGATTGATGAGTTTTAATGCAGCCCTGTGCCGAAGCGGAATAAGGTAGCCCACAATAAGGGGAACCAGAATGATTAACAGCCCTGAAAACATGAAAACCAGATCCTTGCTGAGAGTAAGACGAAATGCGCCAGCACACACTACTCAATGCAAAGAAGGGAGTAAAGTTGCAAATAAAAGGAAATATAGCGGGGAAAAAAAGACCTGACTTGCGCCAGGCCTTTTTTGTTATCGATTAATCGCGTTTTTCCAGCAAAGTGCGGTAAATAAGACCGCCGAGGACCCCACCGATAATCGGCATAACCCAGAAGAACCACAATTGCTGTAATGCCCAGCCGCCCTGGAAGATGGCTACAGCGGTACTACGTGCCGGGTTAACGGAGGTGTTGGTAACCGGAATACTGATCAAGTGGATCAGGGTTAACGCCAGACCAATCGCAATAGGTGCAAAACCTGCCGGAGCATGTTTATCGGTCGCACCGTGGATCACTAATAAGAAACCAGCGGTCAAAATAATTTCAATTACGACGGCAGAAAGCATTGAATAGCCGCCAGGTGAATGTTCACCAAAGCCGTTCGAGGCAAAACCACTGGCAGTTGCGTCAAAACCAGCTTTACCGCTGGCAATAAGATACAGTGCCGCTGCTGCAACAATACCGCCCACAACCTGAGCGATAACATAACCAATAACGTCTTTTGCCGGGAAGCGACCGCCCGCCCATAAACCGAAGGTCACCGCCGGGTTAAAGTGTCCGCCGGAAATATGACCTACGGCGAATGCCATGGTTAATACGGTCAAACCAAACGCCAGCGCGACACCGGCAAATCCAATACCCAACTCCGGGAATGCTGCGGCCAGAACTGCGCTACCGCACCCACCAAAGACGAGCCAAAACGTACCGAAGAATTCGGCTGCTAATTTCCTGAACATAACCACCTCAATTAAAAGTTCCGGGTTCGTGTTCCTTACCCGGTAATTCATCGCTAAAAGGGACGATGATGAAAGAGCCGGTATTTTAGAAAAAAACATCATCCCTTCGCCAGTTAAATTGATGAAAAAATTTGATTTAAGGCAATATGTTGTGATTCCTTTTTGAATATTGGATGAATGAAGCATAGTTCAATTAGCAAAACGGCGATGATTGAGTTCTGAAATAATATTCCGGGGAAAACATAAGAAGAATATTCTTATATTTTTTGATTTCTGCGACTAACCTCCTGATCATATCGGGTGTCCTGAGCGCCCGCTTGCCGTTATACTCCTGATAACTTGAAGGAAAAAGTTAGCATTTCCGGAGGCTATATGATTCTCGAACGCGTTGAGATTGTTGGATTTCGTGGTATTAACCGTTTGTCGTTGATGCTGGAGCAAAGCAACGTACTGATTGGGGAGAACGCGTGGGGTAAGTCCAGTCTGCTGGATGCTTTAACCCTGTTGCTGTCGCCGGAAACTGATTTGTACCACTTTGACCGCGAAGATTTCTGGTTTCCGCCGGGCGATATTCAAGGCCGGGAACATCATCTGCATATCATCCTGACGTTTCGTGAGTCTCAACCGGGTCGCCACCGCGTGCGCAGGTATCGTCCTCTGGAAGCCAGCTGGACGCTGTGTCAGGATGGCTATCACCGCATTTTCTATCGACTGGAAGGTGAATGTGCGGACGACGGTAGCGTTCTGACGTTACGCAGTTTTCTGGATGGCGAGGGCCATCAGCTTCCCCTCGACGACATTAACGATCAGGCGCGGCACCTCGTGCGTTTGATGCCAGTACTGCGCCTGCGTGACGCGCGTTTTATGCGACGGATCCGTAACGGTACGGTGCCGGATTCGGCGGATGTCGAAGTGACCGCGCGGCAACTGGATTTTCTGGCACGTGAACTGGCTACCCGACCGCAAAACCTGACAGATGGGCAGATACGTCAGGGGTTATCGGCCATGGTACAGCTGTTGGAACACTATTTTTCTGAGCAGGGTTCCAGTCAGTCCCGCTATCGTCTGATGCGTCGACGTTCCAATAACGAACAACGTAGCTGGCGCTATCTGGATATTATCAACCGTATGATTGATAGACCGGGCGGACGCACGCACCGCGTGATCCTGTTGGGACTGTTTTCGACGCTGTTACAGGCCAAAGGCACGCTGAGGCTGGATAAAGACGCCCGGCCGTTACTGTTGGTAGAAGATCCTGAAACGCGTTTACATCCGATTATGCTGTCGGTTGCCTGGCACCTGCTGAATTTGCTTCCGCTGCAACGGGTGGCGACCACCAACTCAGGTGAGTTACTGTCCCTCACCCCCGTGGAACACGTTGTCCGCCTGGTGCGTGAGTCCTCCCGCGTCGCCGCCTGGCGGCTTGGGCCAGGTGGGATCAGCGCAGAAGATGGTCGGCGTATTGCCTTTCATATTCGTTTTAACCGTGCATCGTCGTTGTTTGCCCGCTGTTGGCTGCTGGTGGAAGGCGAAACGGAAACCTGGGTCATTAACGAACTGGCCCGCCAGTGTGGGCACCACTTTGATGCGGAAGGTATCAAAGTCATTGAATTTGCCCAGTCCGGCCTTAAGCCGCTGGTTAAGTTCGCCCGCCGGATGGGTATCGAGTGGCATGTGCTGGTTGATGGTGATGAAGCCGGGAAAAAGTATGCCGCTACGGTGCGGAGTTTGTTGAATAACGACAGAGAAGAAGAGCGCGATCATTTAACCATGCTTCCCGCGCTGGACATGGAACATTTTATGTATCGCCAGGGGTTCGCTGACGTATTCCACAGGGTGGCGCAAATCCCCGAAAACGTGCCCATGAATATGCGCAAAATTATCTCGAAGGCGATTCACCGGTCGTCAAAACCAGATTTAGCCATTGAGGTGGCGATGGAAGCCGGGCGGCGCGGCGTTGACGCGGTGCCAACGCTGCTGCGAAAAATGTTTTCCCGCGTGCTGTGGTTGGCACGCGGCAGAGCGGATTAGTTGCGAAACATCGACGACAGCTGCGAGTGGATGCTGTCCAGTAGCTGGTAGCGACGGCGGTATTCCGCGCGTTTTTTGCTGGCAATGTCCGCTTCGCTTTTTCGCGCCATTGTGCTTGGGATATGGTAATAGCCGTGACTGTCGCACTCACCGCCAACCGACTCCCAAAATGCGTTGTAGTCAGAAAGTATCACCTTGTTTTTATCGTGGTAACGCGGGCTGCGAAAGATATGCTGTTCATTACTGACAGCCAGAATTTGTTTGATATTCAATTGTTCTGCAAAACAGCAAATGGCTTCCATCACAATACGTTTAGGGAAAATCCCGTAGCATGATTTGGTCGCTTTTTGAATTTCTTCATGTGGCAGTAATCGACTGCCTCCCTGTAACCCGCCAATAAACAGTGTGCTGCTTCCTTGATAATTGCACAGCGTAAACGTCATTTCCGCTAAAGTCTCGCCAGCGCTATTGCGTACCAGAATGGTACTTTCACCTTCTTTATCCAGTGAGATAAATGAGCCCAGTATTACGCTAAATATTTCGCTATTTTTGCCTTCAATTTGTGCCAGTTGTAATCCATCCGCACTTAAATAAGCTTTATATTCCGTGGCTGAAAAAGAGCTGCGGATAGCATTGTAATGAAAACGCACAGCATCCAGTTTCATTTTCCGATCAAGGTTTTGTGCGAGATAGGCGCGATGTAGGCGAACCGGCAGACGAGGCTGGCGTGCCAGTACGCTATCGAGATCAGGCCATTGCGCCAGTTCAGTCATCCATTCATGCATTAATCGTGGCATAAGCGCTGAGCGCAACAAAAACTTACGACGGAAGCTACGCTGATGCCAAAATTTTCCAGGGCGCCAATGTCCGGTCATCAGGCTACAAAAGAGGCTAAAACTTGTGGCGGGTTTTGAAGAATGAAAAGTGCTGTCAGTTAGCTGGCTCATAATAACAATCCGATGGATACTCTGGTACTAATTTCAACACAGCGGATCTTAACCATTCATCAATAACTCTGTTATTCTTGCGTTTTTCAACGGCTATTTATTTAACGTTGATGTTTACCACTCCACTCTGGTGGACGTATTGGGGGAAATTGGGACATTTATGAAGCTCAAGGGAAAAATCAAAAAGCGCTATTTTCTCTTCGCCATCATCATTATTGTGGCGATAATTGCACTTTGGCGAACGCTTAATGCGCCTTTACCTCAGTATCAAACGTTAATTGTGCGTCCGGGCGATCTGCAGCAAAGCGTACTGGCAACCGGCAAACTGGATGCGTTGCGTAAAGTTGACGTCGGGGCGCAGGTAAGCGGGCAGTTAAAAACGCTGTCGGTCGCGATTGGCGACAAAGTAAAAAAAGATCAACTGCTTGGCGTTATCGATCCTGAACAGGCGCAAAACCAGATTAAAGAGGTTGAAGCGACGCTGATGGAATTACGCGCTCAGCGTTTACAGGCTGAAGCCGAGTGGAAGCTGGCGCGGGTAACGCTTTCCCGTCAGCAACAGCTGGCGAAAACCCAGGCTGTCTCGCAGCAGGATCTCGACACGGCGGCTACTCAGATGGCGGTCAAACAGGCGCAAATCGGCACAATTGATGCGCAAATTAAGCGTAATCAGGCCTCTCTCGATACGGCAAAAACCAACCTTGATTACACCCGCATCGTCGCGCCAATGGCAGGCGAAGTCACGCAAATTACTACCCTTCAGGGGCAAACCGTTATTGCTGCCCAGCAGGCGCCTAACATTCTGACATTGGCAGATATGAGCACCATGCTGGTGAAAGCGCAGGTTTCCGAGGCGGATGTGATTCACCTGCATCCCGGGCAAAAGGCCTGGTTTACCGTACTGGGCGATCCTCAGACGCGCTACGAAGGTAAGCTCAAAGATGTTCTTCCGACGCCAGAGAAAGTGAATGATGCGATTTTCTACTATGCTCGCTTCGAAGTTCCCAACCCGAAAGGGATCCTGCGTCTGGATATGACCGCGCAGGTCCATATCCAGCTCACGGATGTCAAAAATGTCCTGACGATCCCGCTGTCGGCGCTGGGCGATCCTATTGGCAACAATCGTTATAACGTCAGGCTGCTGCGTAACGGTGAAACCCGTGAACGTGAAGTGGTTATCGGCGCGCGTAATGACACCGATGTGGAGATCGTGAAAGGGCTGGAAGAGGGGGATGAAGTCATCACCGGTGAGGGCAACGCTGGAGCGCCAAAATGACGGCATTGCTTGAACTGAGCAATATCCGCCGCAGCTATCCGTCAGGCGAAGGTCAGGTCGAGGTATTGAAGGACGTATCCTTGAGCATTCAGGCCGGGGAAATGGTGGCGATTGTCGGGGCGTCTGGCTCGGGGAAATCGACGCTGATGAATATTCTCGGCTGTCTGGACAAACCCACCAGCGGTACGTATCGGGTTGCCGGGCGCGATGTCTCCACGCTGGATAGCGATGCGTTAGCCCAGCTGCGTCGCGAACATTTCGGTTTTATCTTCCAGCGTTATCATTTGTTGTCGCATTTAACCGCCGCGCAAAACGTTGAGGTGCCTGCAGTCTACGCTGGCACCGAACGTAAGCAGCGCCTGGCCCGTGCCCAAGAACTCCTGCAGCGACTGGGCCTGGGCGACAGAGTTGACTATCAGCCTTCCCAGCTTTCCGGTGGTCAGCAGCAGCGGGTCAGTATTGCGCGTGCGCTGATGAACGGGGGACAGGTTATCCTCGCCGACGAACCCACCGGCGCGCTGGACAGCCATTCAGGCGAAGAGGTGATGGCGATTTTGCATCAGCTGCGCGATCGCGGGCATACGGTGATTATCGTCACTCACGACAGCCAGGTCGCCGCGCAGGCCGAACGCGTCATTGAAATTCGTGACGGCGAGATTGTGCGCAATCCGCCGTCGCACAAACCCTCTACCGGACGCGATATCGCGGAGCCGACGGTGAAAACGGCGTCCGGCTGGGGGCAGTTTGTCAGCGGTTTTCGCGAAGCGCTCACTATGGCCTGGCTGGCAATGGCTGCGAATAAAATGCGAACGCTACTGACCATGCTTGGGATCATCATCGGTATTGCTTCGGTGGTGTCGATTGTGGTGGTAGGCGATGCGGCTAAACAGCTGGTGCTGGCAGATATTCGCGCTATCGGCACCAATACCATCGATATCTATCCTGGCAAAGATTTCGGCGACGACGACCCACAATATCAACAGGCGCTGAAGTATGACGATTTAACGGCATTACAGAAGCAGCCCTGGGTCAGTTCGGTGACGCCTGCGGTGTCGAAAAACCTGCGGCTACGCTATGGCAATATCGACGTGGCCGCCAGTGCTAATGGCGTTAGCGGCGACTATTTCAACGTCTATGGCATGACGTTTAGCGAAGGGACCACTTTTAACGCTGAACAACTGGCGGGGCGCGCTCAGGTGGTGGTGCTCGACAGTAATACCCGTCGTCAATTGTTCCCCAACAAAGCGAAAGTTGTCGGCGAAGTCGTGCTGGTGGGGAATATGCCTGCCACGGTGATTGGTGTTGCAGAAGAGAAACAGTCGATGTTTGGCAGTAGCAAGATCCTGCGGGTCTGGCTGCCTTACAGCACCATGTCCGGGCGAATTATGGGGCAGTCGTGGCTGAACTCGATCACCGTGCGGGTGAAAGACGGTTTTGATAGTGCCCAGGCCGAGCAGCAGCTCACCCGGCTACTGACGTTACGCCACGGTAAGAAGGATTTCTTCACCTGGAATATGGACGGTGTCTTGAAAACCGCCGAAAAGACCACACGTACATTACAACTCTTCCTGACGCTGGTGGCCGTGATTTCGCTGGTGGTCGGTGGGATTGGTGTGATGAATATTATGCTGGTTTCGGTAACCGAACGAACGCGCGAGATTGGCATTCGTATGGCGGTTGGCGCCCGCGCCAGTGACGTGCTGCAGCAGTTCTTAATTGAAGCGGTGCTGGTGTGTCTGGTTGGCGGCGCGTTGGGCATTAGCTTGTCGATGCTGATCGCCTTTACGCTTCAGCTATTCCTGCCTGGCTGGGAAATAGGTTTCTCACCCGTAGCCTTATTGACGGCGTTTCTGTGTTCGACTGCGACCGGGATTTTGTTTGGCTGGCTACCGGCGCGAAATGCGGCGCGGCTGGATCCGGTAGATGCTCTGGCGCGGGAATAATACCATCGAGATAAAAATGCCAGCCGCAAAGGCTGGCATTTTGACTGCGGGATGTACACAATGAAACAGAAGAGCTATGCGACAGCTTCTGCTTCAATGACAGGCACGATGACACTGGCATGATTGCCTTTTGGCCCCTGGTGGACATCAAACTGGACAGACTGCCCGGCTTTTAGCGTTCTGTAACCATCCATCTGAATGGTGGAGTAATGGGCGAAAATATCTTCGCCGCCGCCTTCGGGGCAGATGAAACCAAACCCTTTGGCGTTGTTGAACCACTTAACAGTACCCGTTTCCATGCTTCGACATCCTTCGTAAATCTTATATAAGTAAGATGGAATGAACCGGTGGCGGAGTGGGGGCTGTTCAAAACCTCGCCAACTCTCGAAACTACAATTTAGAGAAATCAGGCGAGGCGTCAAGCGCCAGGCTGACGGAATAGGGTAAAAATGCATCAAAATTTGAAGCAGTTAACGCTATTGTCGGTTATGTGACAGATGTCGCGGATGGCACTAATAGATGATAGTTATCTAATACTTGAGGTAGATTGATTGTGCGCATAGGCTGCTTGTCAGCGGCAAGATTTTCTGCCGGAAACCGTAACTGAAGATGACGACTGACAATGGGTAAGACTAACGACTGGCTGGATTTCGATCTGCTGGCGGAAGATAAATTGCGCGACGCGCTAAAACCGCCATCTATGTATAAAGTGATATTAGTCAATGATGATTACACTCCGATGGAGTTTGTTATTGACGTGTTACAAAAATTCTTTTCTTATGATGTAGAACGTGCAACGCAACTGATGCTTGCCGTTCACTATCAAGGTAAAGCGATTTGCGGCGTATTCACTGCCGAAGTGGCTGAAACCAAAGTTGCGATGGTGAACAAGTATGCGAGGGAGAACGAGCATCCGTTGCTGTGTACGCTAGAAAAAGCCTAAATGCAGGCATAAATATTGGGGGAGGTGCCTATGCTCAATCAAGAACTGGAGCTCAGTTTAAACATGGCTTTCGCCAGAGCGCGCGAGCACCGACATGAGTTTATGACCGTCGAGCACTTGCTACTGGCATTGCTCAGTAACCCATCGGCCCGCGAAGCGCTGGAAGCGTGTTCTGTGGATCTGGTGGCGCTGCGTCAGGAACTCGAAGCCTTCATTGAACAAACCACACCCGTATTGCCTGCCAGTGAAGAAGAGCGCGACACGCAGCCAACGTTGAGTTTTCAGCGTGTGTTGCAACGCGCGGTCTTTCATGTTCAGTCCTCCGGGCGCAATGAAGTTACCGGTGCTAATGTGCTGGTCGCCATCTTCAGCGAGCAGGAATCTCAGGCGGCTTATCTGCTGCGTAAGCATGAAGTGAGTCGCCTTGATGTGGTGAATTTTATTTCTCATGGCACGCGCAAAGACGAACCAAGTCAGTCCTCTGACTCTGGTAATCAGCCGAATAACGAAGAGCAAGCTGGCGGGGAGGACCGTATGGAGAACTTCACGACTAACCTTAACCAGCTTGCCCGTGTGGGCGGAATTGATCCGCTCATTGGCCGGGACAAAGAGCTGGAGCGCGCCATTCAGGTACTGTGCCGTCGTCGAAAAAACAACCCGCTGCTGGTGGGTGAGTCTGGCGTCGGTAAAACCGCTATTGCGGAAGGCCTCGCCTGGCGTATCGTCCAGGGCGACGTGCCGGAAGTGATGGCTGATTGTACCCTTTACTCTCTGGATATCGGCTCGCTGCTGGCGGGTACCAAATACCGTGGCGATTTTGAAAAACGCTTTAAGGCGCTGCTGAAACAACTGGAACAGGATACTAACAGCATTCTGTTTATCGATGAGATCCACACCATTATCGGCGCGGGTGCGGCATCGGGCGGCCAGGTGGATGCAGCTAACCTGATCAAGCCGTTGCTCTCCAGCGGTAAAATCCGTGTGATAGGCTCCACAACCTATCAGGAATTCAGCAATATCTTTGAAAAGGACCGCGCGCTAGCACGCCGTTTCCAGAAAATCGATATCACTGAGCCGTCGGTTGAAGAGACCGTGCAGATCATCAACGGTCTGAAGCCGAAATACGAAGCGCACCATGACGTTCGCTACACCGCCAAAGCGGTGCGTGCAGCGGTCGAACTGGCGGTGAAATACATTAACGATCGTCATCTGCCGGACAAAGCGATTGACGTGATCGATGAGGCGGGCGCGCGGGCACGTCTGATGCCGGTCAGCAAGCGCAAGAAAACCGTCAACGTGGCGGATATCGAGTCCGTCGTGGCCCGCATTGCGCGGATCCCGGAGAAGAGCGTTTCGCAGAGCGATCGCGATACGCTGAAAAACCTGGGCAACCGTCTGAAAATGCTGGTATTCGGACAGGATAAAGCCATTGAGGCGCTGACTGAAGCGATCAAAATGAGCCGTGCTGGTCTGGGACACGAGCATAAACCTGTCGGTTCGTTCCTGTTTGCCGGACCGACTGGCGTTGGTAAGACCGAAGTCACGGTGCAGTTGTCCAAAGCGCTGGGTATTGAGCTGCTGCGGTTTGATATGTCCGAGTATATGGAACGTCACACCGTCAGCCGCCTGATTGGTGCGCCTCCAGGATATGTCGGTTTCGACCAGGGCGGTTTGCTGACGGATGCTGTCATTAAGCATCCGCATGCGGTACTGCTGCTGGATGAAATCGAAAAAGCGCATCCGGACGTCTTTAACCTGCTGCTGCAGGTGATGGATAACGGTACGCTGACCGACAATAACGGGCGTAAAGCGGATTTCCGCAACGTGGTGCTGGTCATGACCACCAACGCCGGCGTGCGTGAAACCGAGCGTAAATCGATTGGGCTGATTCATCAGGACAACAGTACTGATGCGATGGGCGAAATCAAAAAAGTGTTTACGCCGGAATTCCGTAACCGTCTCGACAACATTATCTGGTTCGATCATCTCTCTACTGAGGTGATTCATCAGGTTGTTGATAAGTTTATCGTCGAACTTCAGGTTCAGTTGGATCAGAAAGGTGTCTCTCTGGAAGTGAGTCAGGAAGCCCGCGACTGGCTGGCTGAGAAGGGCTATGACCGCGCAATGGGTGCACGCCCGATGACGCGCGTTGTCCAGGATAACCTGAAAAAACCATTGGCTAACGAACTGCTGTTCGGCTCGCTTGTGGATGGCGGTCAGGTGACCGTTGCGCTGGATAAAGAGAAAAATGAGCTGACCTATGGTTTCCAGAGTGCGCAAAAGCACAAGCCAGAAGCAGCGCATTAATATCTAACCACCTAATGAACCGGGCGTAATGCCCGGTTTTTTTTCGCCTGAAAGTCGTGATTTGAATAGGGGGGGTAAACGGCAGGCAAAAAATAAGCCTGCGTAAGGGAGATTACGCAGGCTAAGGAGGTGGTTCCTGGTACAGCTAGCATTTATGGGTTATGTTTTTCAGCGGATGGGATAATACCCTTAATGAACGAAGCGGTATGTGATCGATTTCTAAGAATCTTCCGAACGCTGAAAAATAACCGTAATTAACTACTTAGCATGTGGGTTGCGCGTGGACTCACCGGCAAAATTACGCATCAACAATGCATAATTCAGATCGATATCCTCCGGTACAGGCATCCACACGGTGTAACCATCGCCCGGCGCAACCGGCATCGCTTCGCCTTTCGCGTTTTCCATCTGTTCGAGGGTAAAGTTGATGTTGCCCTGTGGGGTCATCAGCTCCAGGCTGTCGCCGACGGTGAATTTATTTTTCACCAGCACAGCCGCCAGTTCACCTTTACGTTCGCCAGTGAATTCGCCGACAAACTGCTGACGCTCGGAAACAGAGAAGCCGTATTCGTAGTTCTGATAGTCGTCATGTGTATGGCGGCGCAGGAACCCCTCGGTGTAACCGCGATGCGCCAGACCTTCCAGCGTTTCCAGCAGTTGCGGGTCGAACGGTTTCCCGGCAGCGGCATCATCAATGGCCTTGCGATAAACCTGCGCGGTACGTGCACAGTAATAGTATGATTTAGTACGGCCTTCAATTTTCAGCGAATGCACGCCCATCTGAGTCAGGCGCTCAACGTGGGCAATGGCACGCAAATCCTTCGAGTTCATGATGTAAGTGCCGTGTTCGTCTTCAAACGCGGTCATGTACTCACCCGGACGCTGGGCTTCTTCGATCATAAAGACTTTGTCAGTCGGCGCGCCAATACCCAGCGTTGGCTCAACATTTTGTACCGGGATAGGCTCGTACTTATGCACGATATTGCCCACCACGTCTTCTTTGCCTTCCTGCACGTTGTATTCCCAGCGGCAGGCATTGGTACAGGTACCCTGATTTGGGTCACGCTTGTTGATGTAGCCAGAGAGCAGGCAGCGGCCGGAGTAAGCCATGCACAGCGCGCCGTGAACAAAGATCTCAATTTCCATATCCGGCACCTGGGTGCGGATCTCTTCAATTTCTTCCAACGACAGTTCGCGGGACAGGATCACACGGGTCAATCCCATCTGCTTCCAGAATTTCACCGTCGCCCAGTTTACGGCGTTAGCCTGTACTGAAAGGTGAATGTCCATGTCAGGGAAGTTTTCGCGCACCAGCATAATCAGACCAGGGTCGGACATGATCAGTGCATCCGGTCCCATTTCCACCACCGGTTTCAGGTCACGAATGAAGGTCTTCAGCTTGGCGTTATGCGGGGCAATATTAACCACCACATAGAATTTTTTACCCAGTTCATGGGCTTCATTAATGCCTAGCTGCAGGTTTTCGTGATTGAATTCGTTGTTGCGTACGCGCAGTGAGTAACGCGGTTGGCCCGCATATACAGCGTCTGCGCCATAGGCGAAAGCGTAACGCATGTTTTTCAGCGTTCCCGCCGGGGAAAGGAGTTCCGGTTTAAACATAATTTTCTCGTTCTGATGACAGGTCAGACTCGCCTCACTCAATGAGGCGGTTAGGGGAGTGCCCCCATATTAAGGGCGGGCATTGTAGCGCTGTGGGGAAGACAGGTAAAGAAAAACGCCGGGCGACAGCGTGGCGTTACCCGGCTGAGCGAGTCATTATCAGGTTTTATCTTTTATCGTCTGACTTACACCATTGGCCTTAACTGAAGCAATACCGGTCTCGCGCGACTGTTCATTCGCATACAGTTGACTGCTACCAATAATCTGGTGGTTTGCTGCTTTCAAATTGAAATGCAATTTGCCATTAGCTGCCGTTTTTTTCTCATAACGCTCGGCCAGAGGGCTGTTAGCCTGGACAGAAGCGATCCCTTTTTCTGCCGCGCCTTTTGTCGTGTAAAGCTCACTGGTAAGGATAGTTTCCCCGTTTCCAGCCTTAAGAACAAAGCGGTACTGATCATCGCTACTCTTACTTAATTCAAACCAACCAGCCATATGAACTCCTTGATTAAAGTTTTATATCAAACAGTTATTGACGATAGTGTTGCCACAAAGAGTATGAGCGATATTTGGAGAGTTGCTAGTCAACAGGACTCCACGAAGCCGCGGAGTCCTGCAGGACGGGAGTGTTTACACAATCCGACAGGCGTCGGCTTCCCAGCGATACCCTACGCCATAGACCGCGCGGATAAACGACTGCTCCGCATCCAGCGATTCCAGCTTGCGTCGCAGGTTCTTAATATGGCTGTCGATGGTTCGGTCGGTAACGACACGGTAATCGTCATAGAGATGATTGAGCAACTGTTCACGGGAGAACACTTTTCCCGGTTCATGCGACAGCGTTTTGAGTAAGCGAAATTCAGCAGGCGTTAAGTCGAGCATTTTCCCACGCCAGGACGCCTGAAAACGACCTTCATCGACGATCAACGGGCTGTCAGCATCCATCTGTTGCAGTTCGCGCTGCGGCTTGCAACGGCGCAGAATCGTCTTCACGCGAGCAACAACTTCACGCGGGCTGTAGGGTTTGCAAATATAATCATCCGCACCGATCTCCAGCCCCAGCAGGCGATCAATTTCTTCTATCTTGGCGGTTACCATCATGATGGGGACTTCAGAGAATCGGCGGATTTCCCGGCACAGAGTCAGGCCGTCGGTACCAGGCAGCATCAGATCCAACAAGATCAGATCGGGCGGCGTCTGACGCACGTAAGGAAGAACCAGATCGCCGTGGCTGATGAGCGTAGGAGCGTAGCTTGCCGCGCGCAGATAGTCGATAAGCAGTTGTCCCAGCTTGGGCTCGTCTTCCACGATCAGAATACGCGGCGTGTTTTCATCAATGGGTAACTCAGTCATACATCTCTCTGTAAATCGCGTTCCAGCGGTAATGTTACTGTAATGCTAACCCCGCCAAAAGGCGAATGGGCGGCGCGAATCAGACCATTATGCGCCTGTACGATATTGACGCAAATTGCCAGCCCCAGCCCGGAACCACCGCTGGCACGGTTACGCGAGCCTTCGGTGCGATAAAAGCGTTCAAACAGCTTCTGTAACTGGTCGTCACTTACGCCGGGAGCGGAATCAGCGAAGGTTAATAAAACCATACGCTCGCGTTGTTCGGCGCTGATGTGCAGTCCGCCGCCGCTGTCGGTGTAGCGCAGACTGTTTTCCAGCAGATTGTTGAACAACTGCATCAAACGATCCCTGTCGCCAAATACTGTCATGCTGTCCGGGAGTGAAAGCTGTATCGTCAGTCCACGGCTGGCAAAGCGTTCACGAAATGCGCCACTTGCCACTTCCAACAGGGGGATGAGATCCAGAGATGTTTTCTGGTAGGCCAGCGCGCCTTCATCGGACATGGAGAGCTGATGCAGATCGTCCACCAGCTTGGTGAGCGTACCCACTTCAGCCTGCAAAGAGGCAACAGAGTCAGGGGTGAACTGGCGTACGCCATCCTGAATGGCCTCCAGTTCACCGCGCAACACCGCTAACGGCGTACGCAGTTCGTGAGAAATATCGGCCATAAAGTCACGACGCATCTGCTGGTTTTTTTCCAGCGTACTGGCAAGCTGGTTGAAGTCCTGCGCCAGCTTGCCCAGTTCATCCGTACTGGTCGGCGCAACGCGAGTGGTGAAATCGCCAGCCGCCAGTTTGTGCGTGCCTTCTACCAACCGCTTGACCGGGGCCAGCAGGCTGCGCGCCAGCGTAAACGTTGCCAGCGCCGCCAGGATCGTGGAGAGCGCGACGATGAGCCAACTGGAACGCCTTTGCTGCATGTCGAAATTGATATCCGTATTGCGCGTTAAGCGTTCCACGGGAGAGGCAATCACGGCACCGACTTCGCTACCGTTGACGCGGATCGGATGGCGCATACCGTCACGGGGGACCGGAGCACGCGGACCGACCAGCACGCGGGCATTTTGGTCGACAACCCAAAACTGCGTACGCCAGCCGTGCGGCGGCATGCCGGGGCCGGGTTTATCATCGTCGTTGTCGTGTTCAAAAGAGCGCAGGATCTGAAAAACAAACCGATCGTTATTGCGTAAGAATCGCCAGTTGCCGTGCTGCTGATACTGCTCGCTTAATGCGTCGCTGAGCATTTGCAGCCGCTGTTCGTTACCGTGCTTGATATAGTCAATAAAACCGCGTTCGAAGCTTATGCGTACGGCCCAGTGCATGCTGATCAGCAATACGATGCAGGTGGCGAAAATCGCCAGAAACAGTTTGCCGGTGATACCGGGCCGCCAGAACTTCATCAGGTGCTCCTTTTGCGCCGTGAAATCACCGCGTTGGTTTGCGTGTCGTTCGGCACGCGGGCAAAAATAATGGCGGGCAGCGCGATAATGAATGCGATGCACAGCCAGGTATACATAAAGACGGTATGCGTACTTCCGCTGTCGATGACGCTATGCTGCTGACCGAACATACCTAGCAGCAGTCCCGCGATGGTCACCCCGATACTCATCGACAGCTGCATGATCATTGACAGCAGGCTGTTACCACTGCTGGCGAGATCGTCAGGCAGGTCT